>JAZGBK010000185.1:0-3704 GCA_036476365.1 Dehalococcoidia bacterium | reverse complement strand
AGGTAGCTGGCCCCGGAGCGCTCAAACTCCAGCAGCCCCTCCGCCACTTACCACCCCCGGTGCAGCTCCCCTATCATGTTCTCCCTGGGCACCTGCACATTGTCAAAGAAGGTCTCATTGAGGGTGTGGTTGCCGGTGATATCAATGATGGGGTTTACGGTGATGCCCGGCGTCCTCATGTCCGCCAGCAGAAAGGTAATGCCCTGGTGGCGGGGGGCATCCGGGTTGCTGCGGGCCAGGAAGTAAATCCAGTCCGCCTGGTGGGCGAAAGAGGTCCATACCTTCTGGCCGTTGACCACGAACTGGTCGTCCTGGGGGATGGCCCTGGTGGAGATTCCGGCCAGGTCCGAGCCGGCCCCCGGCTCGCTGTAGCCCTGGCACCACAGCGTCTCCCCTTTGGCTATGGGGGGCAGGTATTTCTTACGCTGCTCATCGTTGCCGAAGTGGATAAGGGTAGGGGCCACATTGCCCACCCCCTGCACATCCCGCACCGGCAGCCGGTAATATGCCAGCTCGTCCTGCAGGATGGTATCCAGCATGGAGGCCTCACGGCCGCCGTACTCCTTGGGCCAGGAGAGGGATAGCCAGCCCTTGGCCCCCACAACCTTCATCTCCCGCCGAACGAAGTCGTTTATCTCCGGGGCCACATCTATGGGGTCCAGGGCCGACCAGTCCGGTGGCAACACCTGCTGGGCGTAGTCCCTGACTTCCTGACGGAAAGCTTCCTCTTCTGGGCTAAAGCGAAAGTCCAACGCTTGTCTCCTTTTACTATAGCTTTACCCGGCGGGCAGGCCCAGGCCCCGGAGGGCCACGATATTGCGCAGGACTTCTGTAGTGCCCCCACGCAGGGAATAGCCGGGGGCAAACAGGTAGGTCCGGCTGGCCAGCCCACGCAGCGGTGCCCACTTGGAGCCTTCCACCAGCTGACCGGAGAGGCCCAGCACCTGGGTAGCGATGTGGGTCAGGTGCTGCTCGTAGGAGGTGCCATATACTTTGGCCATGGCCGACTCGTAGTTGGGCACCCGCCCCTGGCTGAGCACCCAGGCCACCCGGTAAATGAGGAGCCGGCCCACCTCAAACTTCAACACCAGGTCGGTGAGCTTGTGCCGCACCTCCGCCTGGCGGTAGAGCGAGGGCTCCTGGCGGGCATAGTCCAGGAGCAACTGGAACATGGGGTAGGTGCTCATTATCCGCTCCAGGCCGCTGCGCTCGTAGTCCAGTTGCACCACTATCTGGTACCAGCCCCGGTTGCGCTCTCCCACCAGGGCCGACTTGGGCACCTTGACATTGTCAAAGAAGACCTCGTTAAAGTGGTGGGAGTTCATCATGTCCACGATGGGGTTGATGGTGATGCCCGGGAGCTTCAGGTCCACCACGAACTCGCTTATCCCCTTATGCTTGGGGGCATCGGGGTCGGTGCGGGCCACCAGGTAGATATAGTCGGACAGGTGCGCCCCGGAGGTCCATATCTTCTGGCCGTTGATGATGAAGCCGTCCTCCGTCTCCACCGCCCGGGTGCGCAGGGAGGCCAGGTCCGAGCCGGAGTCCGGCTCACTCATGCCCAGGGCGAAGGACACCTCCCCCCGGATTATGCGGGGCAGTATCTCTTTTTGCTGCTCCTCTGAGCCGTAAGCTATGAGGCATGGGCCACACTGACGGTCGGCCATCCAGTGGGCGGCCACCGGGGCCCCGTAACGCAGCAGCTCCTCGGTGATGATAAGGCGGTCAACGAAGCTCCACCCCCTGCCACCCATCTCCTTGGGCCACACCGTGCCTATCCAGCCCCGGGCACCCAGCTTCTGGGAGAACTCCTTGTCATAGCTATCTATCCAGCTATCGGTAAGGGGCTCAAAGCCCCCCTGTTTAAGCTCCTCCTCCAGGAAACCGCGCACTTCAGCCCGCAGCTTCTCCTGGGCCTCAGTGAGCTTGAAGTCCATCTAACCTCCTAACCCCGGGGCAGTCCCAGGCCCCGATGGGCGATGAGCATACGCTGTATCTCTGAGGTGCCGGCGGCGATGGTGCCACCCAGGGTGGCCATGTACAGGTTCTCCGCCCCACCACCCAGGGGTGCGCCCTCCCCTTCCATCTGGGCATGGAGCCCCAGCACCTGGCAGCCCAGGTTGGCCAGCCGCTGTAACAGCTCGCTGAGGTATACCTTGGACATGGAGGCCTCGCCCTGGGGCTCCAGCCCCTGGGCGCGCATCCAGCCCACGCGGTAGGCCAGCAGCCTGCTGGCCTCCACATCTACCGCCGCCTCGGCCAGCCGCAGGCGCATCTCGGCGCTCAGGGGCCGGGGCGAGCTCTGTGCGTAGGCCACCAGGTCGGCCACAAAGCGGCGGGCAGCCGCCGCCCGCTCCACACCGCTGCGTTCGTGGTTGAGCAGGGTGGTGGCCATGTGCCACCCCTGGTTCTTGCCCCCCTCACCCCCCACCAGGTTCTCCCGGGGCACCTTCACATTGTCAAAGAAAATCTCGTTGAAGGAGCGGGCACCCACGATGTTCACCAACGGGTTCACAGTGACTCCTGGAGTCCTCATATCAATCAGGATGAGGCTGAGCCCGCCGTGCTTGCCCGCCTGGGGGTCCGTGCGGCAGAGTACGAAAATCCAGTCCGCCCGGTGCGCCCCGGAGGTCCATATCTTCTGGCCGTTGACGATAAACCCGTCCTCCGTCTCCACCGCCCGGGTCTGCACCCCGGCCAGGTCTGTGCCAGCGTTGGGCTCACTGTAGCCCTGGCACCAGAAGACCTCCCCCTGGGCTATGGGGGGCAAGTGGCGCTGCTTCTGCTCCGGGGTGCCGAAGGCCAGCAGGATGGGGGATAGCATCTTCAAGCCGAATATATCCAGGCCCGGCGCCCGTTGGTAATACACCTCGTCCCACAGGATGAGAGGCCGGAGGTCGTCCACCCCCTGTCCGCCATACTCCTTGGGCCAGGTGAGGCAGAGCCAGCCCCGCTCCCCCAGCTTGTGGGCGAACGCCTTGTTCAGGTCCCACATGCTGTCGGAGTCAAAGAAACCGTCCAGCCATATGGGGCCCTGGTAGCCGGGCGGGAGCTCCTGGGACAGCATGTGGCGCACCTCCCGGCGGAAGGCCTCTTCCTCGGTGGTGAACTTAAAATCCATACCCCTACCTTTTCACAGGCGGCTGCTCTGAGACCGGCCCGTGTAAACCAGCCGGAGGCCCGCTTGGTCCTATATGGCCAGGCAGGTAACCGTGCGGGTCACCCCAGTGATGGGGTGAATCTTGCCAGTGACCAGCTCCCCCACGGTGTTGAGGTCCTTGCCCTCTACGGTGAGGATGACATCATAGGGCCCGGTTACCGGGTCCACTGACTTGACCCCCTCCAGGGTCTTGAGGGCAGCCACCACATCCCGGGTCTTGCCGACGGAAGCCTCAATAAGGATGTAAGCCCTGGTTGCCATATCCCCCTCCTGTCGGGGTGGCTATACCACCACCCCATTCTGTTTGAAACCGGCTACCGCCTGGGCGTCGTAGCCAATCTCGCCAAGTATCTGGTCAGTATGCTCCCCCAGATAGGGCCCCAGGCTCTTCACCCGGCCCGGCGTATCGGAGAGTTTGATGGGGATGCCCACCATGGGCACCTTGCCCACCTGCGGGTGCTCCACCTCCAAGTACATCTCCCGGTGTCGCACCTGCGGGTCCTGGAACACCTCGTCCAGGGAATATACCTTGCCAATGCATATA
>JAZGBK010000184.1:0-9078 GCA_036476365.1 Dehalococcoidia bacterium | reverse complement strand
CAAACCCCCCTCTTGATGCGGGCGGGGCACTTGTTAGCCCAGGAGCTCCCCGGTAGCGCCGTCCACCAGGCCGTGGGGGGTGAGGCGGCTTCGCCCTGAGCCCTCAGCCGAAGGGTGGCTCATGGCTTACCTCTCCTGCGCAGGAGGAGGGCCACCCGCCGCCAGATAGTATCGGCCACCTCCTTCTCCGGCAGGGTGGCGTCCACCACCAGCCAGCGTTTGGGATCGGAGCGGGCCAGCTCCAGGTAGCCCTGCCGCACCCGCTGGTGGAAGGGGAGGGGCTCCCGGATGAAGCGGTCGTCGTCGGCGTGCTTGCGGGCCAGGCCCACCTCGGCGGGCACATCCAGGAGCACGGTGAGGTGCGGGGTGAGGCCGCCGGTGGCCATGCGGTTGGCGGCACGGATGGCCTCCATGCTCAGGCCCCGGCCATAGCCCTGGTAGGCCAGTGTGGAGTCGGCGTAGCGGTCGCATACCACCATCTGTCCCACCTCCAGGGCGGGGCGGATTACCCGGGCGGTGAGCTGTGCCCGGCTGGCGGCGAAGAGCAATAGCTCGGCCTCCGGGGTGAGGGCGGTGTTACCTTTGAGCAGGCGGCGCAGGCGGGCGGCCAGAGGCTCGCCCCCCGGCTCGTGGGTGAGGACTACGGCGCTGCCCCGGCGGCGGAGCCGGCGGGCCAAGGCACGGGACTGGCGGCTCTTGCCGCTGCCCTCGCCCCCCTCATAGGTGATGAAGATGCCCTGCGCAGCCATTGCGTCTCCATTCTACCGCCAAACGGGGCAGAAGGTAAGCCGTTACGTTGGTGAAGGCGTGGCCTGTGGTAGAATTGGGTGATTATAACGTCCGGGCAGGAGGTGGACATGAGACTTCAGCTCCTGGTGGTGCCCCTGGCGGTGCTCTTTATGGTGGTGGGGGTGGTGATTGGGGTGGTGCGGCTGCTGTTTTTCGGGGGCGTTACCGCCCAACCGCTCCTCCCCCAGCTCCAGCCCCATCACGGTGAGCTGATGGTGTTCGGGTTCCTGGCGGTGCTCTTGGTCACCGAGCGCTACATCGGCTCCCTGCCTTTCAAGCTAAACCGTAGCGTGCACTACATGAGCTTCCTGGTGGCGGCGGGGGCGGTGCTCAAGGTGGTGGGCCTGGTGCTCTCCCTGGGGGCCCTCAACGCCGTGGGCAGCGTGGTGATGGCAATGGGGCTGGTCATCTATCTGTACCTGCTATGGGCGGTGGGCCGCCACAGCGCCCAGCCCCTGCCCATGCGCTTCATGATGCTGGGTGGGCTGCTCCTCCTGCTCACCGCCCTCATCACCACAAGCAAGCCGGCCACGGGCAACCTGGCCCTGACCCTGCTCATGCTGAGCTTCCCGGTGTTCACCATCCTGGGGGAGCGTATTGAGCTGAGCCGGTTCCTGGCCCCGGCGGTGCACGCCCGTGCCCGGTGGGGGCTGGCCCTGGCGGCGGCCGCCTCGGCGTTGCTGCTGGTGGAGGTGCTCTTCCCCACCAGCGTATCCGGTGCCATATTCATAGTGTGGGCGCTGCTGGTGGCGGCGCTGGCTGTGCCCCTGTTCTGGGCGGAGAGGTCGCTGATGAGGGGGCCGGCGGTGGGGTTATCCCGCTACCTGGGGCGGCACCTGCTGCTGGCCTATCTGTGGCTGCTGTTGGGGCTGGCCCTGGTCGTGGTGCTGGGTGTGTCCGGTCTGGACCGGCCCCTGTTTGACGCCTCCACCCATAGCATCGCCGTAGGCTTTGTGGGCACTATGATACTGGCCCACGCCCCGGTGATAGTTCCCGCCCTGCTGGGGCGGCAGGTGGCCCCGGCCCGGCTCAACTACTACCCCCTGGGGCTGCTTACCCTGGGCAACCTGTTGAGGGTGGGAGGTTACGGGCTGGAGGAGGCCGGACTGCGGCTGGGAGTGATGGTGGGGGTATCCGGGCTGGTGGTGTTGCTGGCCATCATTACCTTTGCGGTGATGATGCTGCGGGCATTATACTGGCCCGGCCGGGAAGCCTCCGTGGAGGCGGGTTAGCTGTGCCTAAGCGGGAAGACGAGCGGGGACGCAGCACCAACCTGCGCTACTGTGTGTTCTGCCAGCGGTACATGTCCGTAGGGGAGTGGGCCACCCATCCCCACAATCCGTACCTGGGGGTTTCCCGGACCAGGGCCCGCCTGAGGCGGGCGCTCATAATCATAGCTGTAGTGGTGGGGGTAGCCGCGCTCCTGTGGCTGCTGGGCGATAGCCCGCTCCGCTGAAGCCAGGGGCTACGCCTTACTTTGCCTTGCCTGCCCACCCTAGGCGCTTTTTGGCCTCGGGGGTCATGCGGTCCGGCGTCCACGGCGGCTGCCACACCACCTCCACCTCGGCACGCTCCACCCCTTCAAGTTTCTCAATCTCCTGCTTCACCGACTGGGATATGGTGGCGTGGAGGGGGCAGCCGGGGGCGGTGAGGGTCATCTTGACATAGACATCGCCGCCGTCCACCCGCACCTCGTACACCAGCCCCAGGTCCACGATGCTCAGGGGGATTTCGGGGTCGTAGCAGTTGCGGAGGGCGTCTGTTACCTGCTCCGGGGTTACCAAGGAGACCTCCTCAGGACTGGCGGCGGGGCAGGGGGGAGATAGGCCCGTCGGGGGCCCCCCAGCCCTGCTCCAGGGTGGTCATGGTCTCTATGCGGATGATGACACTGCTGATTTTCCATTGGCCACCCTCCTTGCGGAAGCCCCACTCGTAGGTGCCGGCACCGTACCAAGACTGGCCCTGGTAGCCCTGAGTGACGGACCAGCAGGCATCGGCGGAGGCGGTATCGCCGTGGACCCGGATTTGCTCGTTGGTGATGTAGCGGCGGGGGTGGTCAAAGGTCTGCCGGTAGTTACGGAAGGACTTCATTACCCTGGCCTTGCCCTCGGCGGGCCGCTGGTTCCAGGGGAAGTTCTGCACCGTGGTGTCCTCTGTAAAGAGCTCCTGCAGCTCGTCAAAGCGGTCTTCGTCTATGCAACGGGCGTACTGGGCCATGGTGTGCCGGATGGCCTCCCGTGCCTGGAGCTCTTCCACCTGGTGCTGTAGGGCTGCCACCTGCTCTTCCAGGCTCATGGGCCTCCTTTACTGTTTTCTCACCCGGCGACGACGGCTGGTGAAGCCGAAGCGGGAGAGGCGTTGCTGGATGCTGCGGAGCTGGGCCTCGCCCTCCTGGGGGGTGGGGTGTGGTTCGCCCACCCCCACCGAGGAGAGGAACTGCCTCACCTGGTTGGTGGAGTTGCTGCGCAGCACATAGATGGGCAGCCCCCGGGCCTCCCCCTGCCGCACCTTGTCCACCCGCCTGCGGTAGAAGGCCTTGGTGGTCACCAGCATCTCGGCGTCCTCCATCTCCTCCACCACCGTCACCGGGGCTCCCCTCTCCCTGACGACCCTCTCCAGGGAATCGCGGCTCACCCCGTAGGGGTAGAGCTTCAGCGGCCTTTTCTTGAGGCGGATTTCCTCCCTGGCCCGCATGCCTCCCCGGTCCCGGCGCACATCGCCGTCGGAGGCAAGGTAGCGGATTTCGGGGGCCACGGGCTCGCCCAAGAGCAGTGCGTCCACCACCTCCAACACCGATGCGTGGACGGCCACCCGGTCCCGCTCTTGAATCTCCACCACGATGTGGAAGGTGGGTGGGGCCTTGCGCTCCAGGACGGTCTTCTGGGTGCGCCGCCGCCGGGCCTCCTCGTCTCCCAGGGTCACCGGCTGTACCCCACCCACCAGGTCGGCCAGCGTGGGGTTCATCACCAGGTTCTCCAGGGTGTTGCCGTGGGCCGTGGCCACCAGCTGAACCCCGCGCTCGGCTATGGTACGGGCGGCGGCGGCCTCCAGCTCGGTGCCGATTTCGTCGATGACGATGACCTCTGGCATGTGGTTCTCCACCGCCTCAATCATGACGGCGTGCTGCAGGGATGGCGAAGGCACCTGCATGCGCCGGGCGTGGCCGATGGCGGGGTGGGGTATATCGCCGTCTCCGGCGATTTCGTTGGAGGTATCCACGATGACCACCCGCTTCTTGAGGTCGTCGGCCAGCACCCGGGCCACCTCCCGGAGCATGGTGGTCTTGCCGATGCCCGGCCGGCCCAGGAGGAGAACGCTGCGGCCCATCTCCACCAGGTCCTGGATGATTCTGATGGTGCCGAACACCGCCCGCCCCACCCGGAGGGTGAGGCCCACGATGCGCCCCTGGCGGTTGCGCATGGCCGAGATGCGGTGCAGGGTGCGCTCAATGCCGGCCCGGTTATCTCCGCTGAAGGCTCCCAGCCGGGCCACCACATAGTCTATATCCTCCAGGGTCACCTCCCGGGTGCCCAGCACCACCTCCCGGTGGGGGAAGCGGGCCTCCGGAGGGCGGCCCAGGTCCATGACCACCTCCAATAGCTCGTGCAGCTCGCCGTCCCTCCTCAGGGCCTCCGGTATGGATTCGGGAAGCACCTCCAGCAGGGCGTCCAGGTTATCGGTAATCCTATTCATGTAGTTCATAGCATTGTGGCGAAGAAGGCGTGGCAGCGCAGGTCCCGGGTGAGCTCCGGGTGGAAGGCCAAGGCCAGGAGCTTCCCCTGGCGGGCGGCCACCACCCGGCCATCACTCAGGCGGCCAAGGGCCTCCGCGCGGGGGCCCACCTTCTCTATGTAGGGGGCCCGGATAAACACCGCCGGGAACGGGGCCCCGCCCAGAGCGGGGACTGAGACCGGGGTCTCAAAGCTGTCCACCTGACGGCCGAAGGCGTTTCGCTTCACCGTTATGTCAATCAGGCCCAGGGGCTCAAAGGGGTAATCGGAGGCGTGGCGGGCCAGCAGTATCATCCCGGCGCAGGTGCCCATCACCGCCATGCCGTTGGTGGCCTGTTTGAGCAGAGGCTCCCGCAGTCCCATCTCGGCCATCAGCCGGCCCATGGTGGTGCTCTCGCCACCGGGGATGATGAGGCCGGAGAGGCCCTCCAGGTCGGCAGCCCGGCGCACCTCCACCCCGTCTATCTTCAACCGCTTGAGGACTCTGAGGTGTTCCGCAAAGGCCCCCTGGAGGGCCAGCACCCCCACCCGTTTGTCCTTCAAGGCCATCCAGCTACCACCCCCGGGTAGACAGCAGGGACTCCTCGGGCAGGCTCTTTATATCCAGGCCGGGCATGGCCTCGCCCAGGCCCCGGGAGGCCTCGGCCACCATCTGGGGGTCCTTGTAGTAGGTTACCGCCTTGACGATGGCCCGGGCCACTGGGGCCGGGTCTGAGGCCTTGAAGATGCCCGAGCCCACGAAGACGCCGTCCGCTCCCAGCTGCATCATCAGGGCGGCATCGGCGGGGGTGGCCACGCCGCCGGCGGCGAAGTTGACTACCGGCAGCCGGCCCAGCTTGCGCACCTGCTGCACCTGCTCCAGCGAAGCGCCCAGGGCCTTGGCCTCGGCCGCCAGCTCATCGGGGGACATGCCCCGAACCTTGCGGATGGCGTCCATCACCGTCCGCATGTGGCGCACCGCCTCCACGATGTTGCCGGTGCCCGCCTCGCCCTTGGTGCGTATCATGGCCGCCCCCTCGGATATGCGGCGCAGGGCCTCGCCAAGGTCCCGGCAGCCGCAGACAAAGGGCACCTTGAAGTCATGCTTGCAAATGTGGTGGCTCTCGTCGGCGGGGGTAAGCACCTCTGATTCGTCCACATAGTCCACGCCCAGTGCCTGCAGCACCTGGGCCTCTACAAAGTGACCGATGCGGCACTTGGCCATCACCGGGATGGTAACCGTCTCCATGATGGACTGGATGACCTGGGGGTCGGCCATGCGGGCCACACCACCCGCCGCCCGGATATCGGCGGGCACACGCTCCAGGGCCATCACGGCACAGGCCCCCGCCTCCTCGGCTATCTTGGCATGCTCGGCGGTGACCACATCCATGATTACCCCGCCCTTAAGCATCTGGGCCAGGCCTGCCTTGACCCTCCAGGTGCCCCTCTCCATCCAAGTCCTCCTGTTTCCTGTTCCCAGCCTATTCTACTCCCGTTTGGGCAAGCTGACAAGTTAACTCTACTTTACTTGACCCCTGCAGTGGGTTGTGCTATGCTAACGCCTTATGTTAATCGGGCTGCTTTCCGATACCCACATCCCGGAGGCGGGCCGGGCGCTGCCGCAGTCTGTGAAGGACGCCTTTCAGGGGGTGGACCATATCTTCCACGCCGGGGACATCTATGTGTCGCCGGTGCTGGACGAACTGGAGGAGATAGCCCCTCTGACCGTGGTCAGGGGGGACGACGACATACTGCGGGACCACCGGGTGCAGGACAAGGCGGTGCTGGAGATGGAGGGGCTCAAGGTGGGCCTCATCCACCGCTTCCACGGCCTCTACTTCCTGTGGGGTGTGGAGCAGGGTATGGACACCCAGTTCGGCTGCTCCGTGGATGTGGTGGTCTTCGGCGATACCCACTCCGCCCTGGTGAAACGCTACAGCAAGGATGGCGTGGAGGCGCTGCTGGTAAACCCGGGTAGCCCCATGCTGCCCAACTATTTCCACCGTCTGGGCAGCGTGGGCCTGCTGGAGATTAAGGACGGCAAGGCTGATGCCCGCATCGTGGAGCTGAAGTAAATGCGCATCGGCCTCCTCTCCGATACCCACATACCTGAGACCAAGCGCACCTTCCCCGACTGCATTAAGGAGGCTTTCCGAGGTGTGGACCTTATCCTGCATGCCGGTGATATCTACATCCCTTCTGCCCTGGACGAGCTCCAGGAGATAGCCCCGGTGCTGGCCGCCAGGGGGGATGACGATATGCTGCGGGACCCCCGGGTGAAGGATAGGCAGGTGATTGAGGCGGGTTCCCTCAAGGTGGGGCTGACGCATGTGTTTGAGGGCCTCCATCTTTACTGGGGCCTGGAAAAGGCTATGGAGACCGAGTTCGGCGGGCCGGTGAATGTGGTTGTCTTCGGACATACCCATTCGCCCCTGGTCAAGAAAGACAACAGTGTCATGCTGGTGAATCCGGGCAGCACCCTCTTGCCCCACTACCAACCCAAGCTGGGTAGTGTGGGGATTCTGGAGATTGAGGACGGCCGGATCACGGTGAGTCTGGTGGAGCTGAAGTAAATGCGCATCGGCCTCCTGGCCGATACCCACATCCCCCACGAGGTGCCGGAGCTACCCCCGCAGGTTAAAGAGGTCTTCCGTGGCGTGGACCTCATCCTGCACGGCGGCGACATCTATGCCCTTTCGGTGCTGGATGAACTGGAGGAGATAGCCCCGGTGCTGGCCGCCAGGGGGAACGGGGATGTGAAGCTGCCCGATGACCCCCGTCTGAAGCTGGGACACCGGATAACGGTGTGCGGCCTGACCCTGGGCCTGGCCCATGCCGTGGAGTACCCCGAGCTGGAGTGGTACCCGCTGGAGAAGTCCATGCAGCGCTATTTTGGGGGTGGGGTGGATATTGTGGTGTACGGCGACAGCCACGTGCCGGTGGCCGAGGAGTGTAAGGGGGTGGTGGTAATCAACCCGGGCAGCCCCAGCCTGCCCTGGGGGCTGAGGAAACTGGGCACCGTGGGGCTGCTACTGGTGGAGGACGGGCTGGTGGAGGCCAGGATTATAGACCTGACTACCGGCGGTGACCTGAACCGGTTTATAAAAAAACGGGCGGAGTCCTGAGCTTATCACGTCCTTGTTGAGAGCCAATATAGCGTTCGGGGTGGTATTCCTGGCTCTGGGCCTCACCCTCGTGGTGAGGTCCCTGCTGTGGGGAGGGTTTTCCCCCACGGCAGGGCTTTTGTTTGGGCTGCTCCTGGTGGGGGTGGGCGCCCTGCGCCTGTGGGCCGGGCTCCGTGAGGGGAGGGCTTGAGGTACCGCTGGCACCCCAGGCCCGATAACGGCGTCTACCGTATGGCCGCCGGTGGACCCGGTGGCCCCCGGCCGCCGGGAAACGCCCGCCATGAGGGGGGGGGCAGGGAGCCGTGGCGGCGCAGGCCGGGCGACCGCATTATGCGGGTACACCTGGTACGCCCCGACCACATGCGCCGGGTGCTGGGGGTCTCTGCCCTGTTCAGCGCCGGCTACGGCAATGTGGGCTCCTCCATCTACTACGCCCTGGGGGTGGTGGCCCTGGTGGCCCTGGGGGCCACCCCGGTGGCCCTGGGCATCGCCGGGGTGCTTTTCCTGTTCACCGTCCTTACCTACGCCGAAGGCTCGGCCATGTTCCCCGAGGCGGGAGGCTCGGCCTCCTTTGCCCGCCACGCCTTCAACGACCTGGCGGGTTTTATCTCCGGCTGGGCCCTCATGCTCAGCTACATCGTCACCATCGCCATCTCCGCCTTCATCATCCCTCCCTACCTGGGGTATTTCTACGAGCCCCTGAAGACCGACCCCGTCCTCGGCACCGCCGTCTCTATGGGCATCGTCGTGTTCCTGATGTTGCTTAATGTGGTGGGGGTCAGGGAGACCTCTATCGTCAACATCCTGGCCGCTACCTTAGACCTGGTTACGAAGCTATCCCTTATCGTCCTGGGCTTTGTGTTTCTCTTTGACCCCGGCCTGCTGGTCAGCCGCATTGTCACCTACTGGCCGGGAAACACCCAGCTTATCTTCGGCGTGGCCCTGGCCGCCATGGCCTATACCGGGGTGGAGACGGTCTCCCAGATGGCGGAGGAGACCCGCCGCCCTCAGACGCAGGTGCCCCGGGCGCTGATGCTCATGGTAGTTACGGTGCTGGTGATGTTCGTGGGCGTCACCCTGGTGGCCTTCTCCACCATGACGCCGGAGGAGCTGGCCACCAACTGGGCCAAGGACCCCATCGCCGGCATCGCCCACTTTCTCCCCCTGCAACTGGCCAGTCAGGCACCGGAGGGCCCCGTAGCCAGCGTGGTGTTTGTCTGGTTCGTGGAGCTACTGCAGCGGCTCCTCCCACCCATTGTGGCCCTGCTGGGGGGCACCATCCTGCTCATCGCCACCAATGCTGGGCTCATAGGCATCTCCAGGCTGGCGTTCTCCTTGGGCAGGCACCGACAGCTTCCCGGTGCCTTCAGCCGTATCCACCACCGCTTCAAGACGCCTTATGTGGGCATCATCGTCTTCAGTGCTATTGCTCTTCTTATCCTGGTCCCCGG
>JAZGBK010000183.1:0-3615 GCA_036476365.1 Dehalococcoidia bacterium | reverse complement strand
ACCCTCTGGGCAGAATTAGGAAAGGCCGGGTATAAGATGCGCGAACCCCTGGATATACCACCAGAGACACCAACTCTGTTAAACGAGGTCGTCGATACTTACATTGAGGAATATGACTACACGGTAGCAGACCTGGCCAAGATGCTCTGCCTATCCAAGAATGAGACCGTTGACATCTACATACACCAAGCGCAGCAGCTTGCTTTGATTGAACAAAAGGCTGCTATCAAAGAAGCAGAAAGAATCATCAGAACCAGACACAATAGCTAGCCTGGTATGGTGTACTATTGACCACACCCACCGCCGGGGCGGGTTGAGCTATATGCCCTAAGCAGCATCCTCAAATATGGCTACCGCCCGCACCCAGCCCGCGCTGGCCCTCTCAATCTTCACCGGGAATACGGCCACCTTGAAGCCATAGGGCCGGGGCAGCTTGTCCAGGTTGGCCAGCTTCTCTATGTGGCAGTACTCCTTCTCCTTGCCCACGAAGTGGGCCGCCCACAGCACCTCCTTGTGCCCCTGCTTCACCTGGGCCACCATCAGGGGGAAGGGGGGGTCCCAACCCCAGGCATCTATGCCCATCACCTTAATCCCCCGGTCTATCAACCAGTGGGTGGCCTCCGGGGTCACCCCGCAGTGAAGGTTGTCGTACCCCGGCTCCCCGAAGCGCTTGTAGGTATCGGTGCGCACCAGCACAATGTCGTAGGGCTTGAGGGTGTAGCCGGTTTTCCCCAGGGCCTGCTCCATCTCCAGGGCGGTGATGGCTTCCCCGGCGCCCTTGTGGGTGAAGTCCAGCACCACACCGTCGCCGAAGAACCACTCCAGGGGCATCTGGTCAATGGTGCGGGCGGGCTGGCCGCCGGACCGGGGACCGTAGTGCCACGGTGCGTCCACGTGGGTGCCGGAGTGGGTGCTCAGGGTTACGGTCTCCACCCCGGCGAAGTTGCCGTCAGGGAAGTCATCCGGCTGCAAGCCGAAGGCAGCGCCAAAGCCCCCGGCCGTCTCCCGGTGGTCCTGGTAGGTTATCTGGGGCTGGAGCATGGGTTCGGGGTCGCTGTTGGACAGGGCAAAGCTGAGGTCAACTATCCTGAGCCGTCTTTCCACGGTAGCCTCCTAAAGCTCCATCTCCCGGAGGTCGCTGCTTATGATGAGGCGGGGCCCGGTGACCGACTGGACCTCCCCGGCGGTAATCCCGGGGGCCACCTCCTTGAGCACCAGGCCCTCCGGGGTGACATCAATAAAGGCCAGGTTGGTGACGATGGTCTTCACCACCCCCCGGGCGGTCAGGGGCAAGGAGCACCGGTGAACAATCTTGGGCTCCCCCCCACCGGTGGTGTGCTCCATAGCCACTATGAGCCGCCGGGCACCGATGGCCAGCTCCATAGCGCCACCGATGCCCCCCACCACCTGCTCCCCCCGCTGCCAGTTGGCCAGGTCCCCTTTCTCCGATACCTGGTAGGCCCCCAACACGCTGATATCCAGGTGCCCTCCCCGAATCATGCCGAAGGAGGTGGCCAGGTCACAGAAGCAGGCGCCGGGCACCAGGTTCACCGGCTGGCCGGAGGCATTGATGAGG
Organism: Dehalococcoidia bacterium; assembly: GCA_036476365.1. Taxonomy (GTDB): domain Bacteria; phylum Chloroflexota; class Dehalococcoidia; order JACVQG01; family JAHKAY01; genus JASLQE01. The sequence continues at coordinate 2,039 of JAZGBK010000183.1, read as the reverse complement.
TCCACATCCCATTGAGACTCGTCCATCAGGATGCCCCCATAACCCAGCATGCCCTGCTCCGAGTGCAGGATTATGTCCTGGTCCGGGGGCAGGAAGCTGCACACCAGGGTGGGCATACCGAAGCCCAGATTGACGTACATGCCGTCCTTTAGCTCCCTGGCAACCCTGAGGGCGACGAGCTCCCGGCTTAGCCCCTCATTCATAGCATGCCTCCTTACATCTCGCCCCGCACCAGCCACCGCACCACCTTGGGTGCCTGGACCACCCGATCCACGAAGATGCCCGGGATGTCCACCCGGTTGGGGTCCAGGGAGCCGACGGGCACGATTTCCTCCACCTCAGCAATGGTAAGCTCAGCGTCACAGGCCATCACTATGTTCCGGTTGCCGGTAGCCAGCCGGCACACCACATTGCCGAAGCGGTCTGCCTGGTAGCCCTTGATAAGGGCCACATCTCCCTTGAGGGCCGTCTCCAGCAGGTATTCCCTATCGTTGAATGTTCGCTTCTCCTTGCCCCGCTCTACGGGTGTGCCCACCCCGGCGGGGGTGTAGAAGGCAGCAATACCCATCCCCCCCGCCCTTATCCGCTCCTCCAGGGTGCCGTGGGGCACCGCCTCCGCCTCCAGCCGACCCGACCTCACCATCTCCTCCACCACCTGGGTTATCTCCGGGCGCACGGGGTGGCTGGTAAAGCCGGAGATGACTTTCCCGGCCCGGCCCTGTTCGGCAAAGGGGAACCACTCCATAGGGTCGTTGCTGACCACGGTGAGGCCCCTGGCCCCCTGGGCCAGGAGGGCCTCTATCAGGTTGTAGGGGACCCCGGAGCCGCCGAAGCCGCCGATGAGGACCACCGAGCCATCCCTGACACCTGCCACCGCCTCTGCGAGGTTGGATACCACCTTATCCACCGTGCTCCTCCCGGGGGGATATGCCCGCCCTACAGCTCTCCGAGGGTTAACCCGATTCTAAGTTCGCCGCCACAAGGGTGTCAACCCCCCGCCAAGGGTAGCTCAACAATCCTGCTTGTGCCCACCCACTCCCCCGGTACATAGGCTCGGGGGCGTAGCCCCCCAGATATAGCTCCGGGGGCGGGTGGGAGGACAAAGAATGGCCGGTAAACGGCCTCAACATAGCCGCATTGACGGCCGCAAACCGTATGTATATCATTAGTAGCCGTATTGCCTAATCCGTATCGTCTGATGGGAGAGCCATGGCCTATAAGATAGGTATTGATGTGGGGGGCACCTTTACCGATTTGGTTGCGGTGGATGAGAGCACGGGACGGCTTATCACCGCCAAAGCGCCCACCACGCCGGAGGACCAGTCCTCGGGGCTGATGGATGCCATTGCGGCCACGGACATAGCCGGCAAAGATATGACCTCCATCATCCACGGCTGTACCGTGGTCATTAATGCCGTGCTCACCCGGACCGGGGTCAAGACCGGGCTGCTCACCACCGAGGGCTTCCGGGATGTCCTGGTAATGGGTAGGGGCCAGCGCCCCAGCACCGCCCAGTTTGACCCCCGGTGGCGGCGCTCCTTCTCCGACAGCATGCAACCGCTGTCCCCCCGCTACTTGAGGCGTACCGTAAGCGAGAGGGTGGATTGCGACGGCAATGTTTTCATCCCTCTGGATATGGAGGAAGCGGCGCGGGAGCTCAGGTTTCTGGGTAAATGTGGTGTGGAGTCGCTGGCTATCTGCCTGCTTAACTCATACATCAGCCCCCAGCACGAGCAGCGCCTGGGCCAGCTGGCCCGGGAGCTCCTGCCCCAGGTTTACATCTCCGTGTCCAGCGAGGTGCACCCGGCTTTCAAGGAGTTCCCCCGCCTTTCCACCTGCGTGCTCAACGCCTATGTGGGCCCGGTGATGGACCGCTATTTAGCACATACCGAGGAGCGGCTCCAGGAGTTCGGCTACAAGGGTGCCTTGCTGGTGATGCAGTCCAACGGTGGCCTTATCATGTCCTCCGTGGTGCGGGAGAGGCCCGTCTATACTGTCCAGTCAGGGCCGGTGGGCGGGGCGGTGGCTGCCCGCTACAT
>JAZGBK010000182.1:0-6397 GCA_036476365.1 Dehalococcoidia bacterium | reverse complement strand
CGTCTTCTCCAGCACGGCTCTTATGCGGTGATATACCTGCTCCGGAGGGTCTTTCAGGTAGAAGCCGGCGTGGAACACGACGCTCTCCGCCCCGCACAGGTGGCCGATGCGGGCCGCCTGGAGCAGGCGGGCCTGGCTGGCGTTGAGCTTGTCCTCCTCGTGGGCGTTAAGGTTGATGTAGTAGGGGGCGTGGGCGGAGAGGCGGATGCTGCTCCCCTGAGCCGCCTGGTGCACCTCCCGGGCAGCGGCCTCCCCCATCCTCACCCCCCGGACGAACTCCAGCTCCATGCAGTCCAGCCCCAACTCCCGCAGCCGCTGGATGCCCGCCGTGGTGGAGGTGGGACGGGTGGAGCGGGGGATGCCAGCAGTGCCGAACAGCAGCTCCATGGGGCAATTCTACTTCCCGCCCCACCGCCCGGTCAACGGCCCTTGTCCGGGTTGTTTGACGAGCATCATCTTTCCCACCCACCCCCCGAGAATCATATCTGGGGGGTTTCACCCTCCAGACCCCCGGTGGTTGATAGACGCCCTCCTTGTCCGTTTGGCACGGAAGGGCTAAAATGGCAGCAACCGGGGGCAGCGACCGGGTCAAGCCGGGGCTGCCATAGAAAGGGGAAAGGGCGTGAACCGTGCCGAGGGGGTGTATGACTTTCACACGCACTCGCTGCTGAGCGACGGGGAGCTTATCCCTCTGGAGCTCATCCGCAGGGCGGCGGTGGCCGGCTACGCCGCCATAGGCATTACCGACCACTGCGGTGTGGGTCCTCTGGAAAGGCTGATAGCGGAGGTAACGGCCGACTGTGCCCTGGCCCGGGAGCACTGGGGGATCAAGGCCATCCCCGGGGTGGAACTCACCCACCTGCCCCCGGCGGCCATACCCGGCACCGCCCGCCGGGCCAAGGAGCTGGGGGCTGCCATAGTGATAGTCCACGGGGAGACACCCGTGGAACCGGTGGCCCCAGGCACCAACCAGGCTGCCCTCAGTTGCCCATGGGTGGACATCCTGGCCCACCCCGGTCTGCTCACGCCGGAGGAGGCCGCCCTGGCAGCCAGGAACGGGACCTTCCTGGAGCTAAGCCGGCGCGCCGGGCACTGCCTCACCAACGGGCACATAGCCCGACAGGCCCTCAGGGCTGGGGCCCGGCTTATAGTGGGCTCTGACGCCCACAGCCCTGATGACCTGCTCTCTTCCGCCCTGGTAACAGCGGTGGCCCGTGGAGCGGGATTGGACGAGGAGCAATACCAACAGGTAGCGCTAAACGCCCATCTCTTGCTGGAGCGGCTGGTCCCGCCCCCGTAGCCGGTGTCTTAGCTCTGGCCGATGCGGAAGACTTTAGTGCCGCAGCTGGGGCAGGTGCCCCGGGTGGCCGGCCGGCCGTTCTTAAGGGTAATCTTCTGCGGGTTGCTTATCTCCTTCTTAGCGCGGCACTTGAAGCAGTAGGCCTGAGGCATATTGCACCCCCTTTCAAGTCTGAAAATATAATGCCTACGTAGCTAAATGTCAATACTCCTTTGCCCCCATTTTGCCCCTTTTTCCCCCAAGCGGCGAAAATGGCGCTTGCTGATGCCGCCTTGCCCACAGGAAGGGGGCTGGGTTATAATGGTCTCGTTTCAGATAGGGTAAGAGGTCTATGGTCAACAAACCGGTGCTGGTGCTCAACCAGAATTACCTGCCTATGAATATCTGTCCCGCCCGGCGGGCGCTGGTGCTGATGCTGCTGGGCAAGGCCGAGATGGTGGAGAACGGCACCGGGGAGGTGCACACCGCAAGCGCCGTCTTTGACCTGCCCTCGGTCATCCGCCTGCTCTACCTGATAAAGCTGCCCCGCATACAGCGGAAGCTGACCCGGTTTGAGGTCTTCAACCGGGACCGCTTCACCTGCCAGTACTGCGGGCGGGAGACCCGGGAGCTGACCCTGGACCATGTGATACCCCGCTCCCGAGGGGGCCAGCACTCCTGGGAGAACCTGGTGAGTGCCTGCATACTATGTAACCACCGCAAGGGGGAGAGGGTGCTTGCGGAGGCCAAATTGAAGCTAATCCGGAAACCCATGGCCCCACCGCCCTTCTTCCTGGTGCCCTACTACTACCTCAGGAACCAGCCCCTGTGGCTCAAGTTCTTGCCCTTTTAGCCCCCGCGCTGTACCTGGCTTAGGGGCACTTCCACCACGGCCTCGCTCTCCAGCCGCACCGTCACCGTCTCCTTGAGGGGGTTACCCCCCACTACCTGGGCCGGGCCCATGGGGGTGAGCACCCGCTGCCCCCGGCGGGGGAGCTTCTCCCGAGCCTGGATATACTGCCCCATCTCGTAGCTCAGGCAGCACAGCAGGCGGCCGCACAGCCCGGAGATTTTCAGCGGGTTGAGGGCCAGGTCCTGCTCCTTGGCCATGCGGATGGAGACGGGGGTGAACTCGGTGAGCCAGCGGTGGCAGCACAGCTCCTGGCCGCACTGACCTATGCCGCCCAGGATTTTAGACTCGTCCCGGGGGCCCACCTGCCGCATCTCAATGCGGGTGTGGAAGATAGAGGCCAGCTCCCGGACCAGGTCCCGGAAGTCAACCCGGCCCTCGGCGGAGAAGTAGAGGGTTAGCCGGCTGCCATCCAGGCTGTACTCGGCCCCCAGCATCTTCATGGGCAGCCCCAAGCGGGCCACCTGGCGCCGCGCCTCCTCCAGGGCTCCACCGGCCCGGTGGCAGCAACTGGAGGCCGCCTCCCTGTCCTCTTCGGTGGCCCGGCGCAGCACCGGGCGCAGGGACTCCCCATTCTCCCTCTCCGTGGGGGGGGTGACCACGGTGCCCAGCTCCGGGCCCCGCTCCGTCTGCACCACCACCTCATCCCCCACCACCACCTCATCCAGGGCCTTGAAAGAGTATATCCTACCTGTCCGCCGGAAGCGGACACCTACTACCTGAACCATCTATTCATGCCTCCACACGGGGCAGACTCAATACCATCACCTCCAGGGCCAGGCGGGGGTTGGCATGGCGGCGCAGCCCCTCTATAGCGGAGCGCAGGCTGTGGAGGGCGTCCCTTATCTGGGCCAGACTAAGAGACCGGGCTGCCCGCTCCAGCCCCCCGGTGCGGTCGGCGTTAGCCACCGCCTCCGAGCACCCAGCCCCCACCAGCAGCAGGTCCCGCCACCATCCCAACCACAGGTCAAGGAACGCCGTGTCCCGCTCCCGCTCGTACCGGGCGGCAATCTGGGCGGCCAGGGACAGCCGCTCGCCCCGATCCTGGGAAAGGAGCTCCTCGGCCTGGGCCAGGGCCTCCTCCCGCCGCCGGAAAAACTCCCCGTCCACACCCCGGCCCGGGCAGCCGCCGCTGAGCCGTGCCCGCAGCTGGGCCTCCTCCGGCTCCAGGCCTGTGGCCTCCAAGAAGTGGCACACCTCGGCCTCCGGCAGCGGCCGCAGCTCCAGCCGCTGGCAGCGGGAGGTGATGGTGGGCAGCAGTGCCCCCTCGGCGGCAGTGAGCAATAACAACACCACCTGCGGCGGCGGCTCCTCCAGGGTCTTGAGCAGGGCGTTTGACGCCTCCACGGAGAGGCGCTCCGCCCCGTCAATGATGAACACCCTATACCTTCCCTCGTACGGGAGGAGGGAGGACAGGGAGGTCACTTCCCGTATCTGGTCAATGCCGATTTCGGTCTTGGGCCGGCCCGTCCTCTCGTCGGTCAGCAGGCCCACCCGCAGCACATCGGGGTGCACCCCCCGCTCTATGCGCTGGCAGGCAGGGCACTCACCGCAGGGCGGGGCATCGCCCTGGCAGTTGAGGGTGCGGGCCACATCCAGGGCCAGGGTGCCTTTGCCCACATGAGGCGGGCCTACCAGGAGACAGGCATGGGCCATCCGCCCCCTGGCCAGAGCACGCTGCAGGAAGGACACCGCCCGGGGGTGTCCCTCAGTCCGCCACATCTCAGGCCTGCTCCATGGCCGCCAGGTCCTGGTAGCTCTCCCGGCGTCGCCACAGCCGCGGACCGCCCTCCGTGAGCAGCACCACCGGCGGGCGGGGGTTGGCGTTGTAGTTGCTAGACATGGGTATGCTGTAGGCCCCGGAGACGGGGATGGCGATGATGTCCCCCGGGCTGAGGGTAGGGAGGGGGATATCCCGGATGAGCACATCCCCCGACTCGCAGAACTTGCCCGCCAGGGTCACCGTCTCCTGGGGTTCCTGGGAGGCCTTGTTGGCCACCAGGGCCTGGTAAGCGGAGCCGTAGAGGGCGGGGCGAATGTTGTCCCCCATACCCCCGTCCACGGATACATAGGTGCGCACGCCGGGGATTTCTTTGCGGGCCCCCACCCGGTAGAGGGCCACTCCGGCCCGCGCCACGACGGCCCTCCCCGGCTCCACAACCAGCCACGGCTTCTCCCCCTGACCCCCACCCAGTCCCCGGCGGAGGGCGGACACTATCCCCTCGGCGTAGTAGGAGGGCGGCGGCGCCGGCCGGTCCAGGGTGTAGGCGACGGCGAAGCCGCCGCCGGGGCTGAACTCCTTCAGCTCGAAGTTGTACCTCTGCTTCATCTCGGCGGCGAAGGCCAGCACACGGGCAATGGCCTCCTGATAGGGCTCCACCTCGTAGATGGGGGAGCCCAGGTGGGAGTGGAGGCCCACCAGGCGCAGGTGGGGAGAGTCCATGGCCCGCCCCACCGCCTCGGCGGCCCGCTCCATGAGAAAGCCGAACTTGCTGTCCGTCACCCCGGTGGTGGTGTGGGCGTGGGTGTGGGGGTCCACCCCGGGGGAGAGGCGGAGCAGTATATCCTGGAGCACTATGCGGCGGGCGGCAATCTCCTCCAACAGGGATAGCTCGTGGAAGTTGTCCACCACCACCCGGCCCACCCCCAGGGTGAGGGCCAGCTCCAGCTCCTCACGGCCCTTGTTGTTGCCGTGGAAATAGACCCTTTCCATAGGGAAGCCGGCGCTGTGGGACAGGGAAAGCTCACCGCCGGAGACCACATCCAGCCCCAGCCCCTCCCCGGCTATCAGGTTGACCAGCCCCTGCCCCAGGAAGGCCTTGGCGGCATAGATTATCCGGCTGCGAGGGTAGCGGCTGGCGAAGGCGTCCCTGAAGTCGGCGCACTGCTGGCGCAGGGTAGCCTCGTCAAACAGGTAGAGGGGGGTGCCGAAGCGGCGCACCAACTCCACCGTATCCTGTCCGGCCACCAGCAGCCGGTCGTCCTTTACCTCCGCCGTTACCGGAAACAGGGGGAGGAGGGGATGACTCATATTGACCTACCTGAGGAGATATGTCCCTTCCTGAGTGGCCACCCGGCCCTCCCCCTGGAGCTTGAGGAGGTGGGCCTTCACTTGGAGCTCGGCCATCCCCACCAGGCGGGGGTCCAACTCGTCGTAGATGTCCTGCACCATGTCCTCCACCCGGCTCCGGCCCCGTCCCAGACAGGCCAGCACCTGTGCCTCCCGCTCACGGCGGTGCTGGAGCAGCTCCTCCACCTTGCGGTGCCCCTCCTGCACCACCGGGCCGTGGCCGGGGTATATGGACTGGAAGGGGTAGGAGAGCAGCTTCTCCATGGAGGCCATATACTGGCCCATATCCCCCCTGGGCGGGGTGATGACGGTGGTGCCCAGACCCAGCACATGGTCCCCGGAGAACAGGATGCCCTGCTGGCGCATCAAGAGGCACATGTGGCCCGGTGTGTGGCCGGGGGTATGCACCACCTCCAGCTCGGCGCTGCCGGTGCTCACCACCTGGCCATGCTCCAGGACCTCGGCGGGGGTGCCGGCCTCGGCGGCATCGTCGCGGTGCAACCACGCCCCGGCACCGGTAGCCTGCCCGATGGAAGCGGCGCCGCCTATGTGGTCGGGGTGGGGTGGCTCACCAGGATGCGCCCCACCCCCAGGCCCATCTCCCGCAGCTTCTCCAGGCGGGCGGGGGCATCGGCCTCGTAGCCCGAGTCAATGAGCACGGGGTGCTCCCCTGCCACCAGGTAAACATTGGGCGGGAACAGGCCGGTGAAGGCCCCCTGCCCTATGGGAATGGCGTAAACGCCAGGGGCAATCTCCATTGCTGGCCTCATGGTAGCAACCCCCTGGAGGCAAAGTCAAGCAAAGAGAGAGAGGTCGTTTAGCAAGCATTTTCATTCCCACCCGCCCACCCGAGGATTATATCTGGGGGGCTCCGCCCCCCAGGCCCCCCGGGGGTGCGAGGGCCGTAGTCCCCGAATCTATACGGTGAGTTGATACGGGGGAATCCCGGTTTGGCCCGATGTATTGACAGGGTATCGGGAGAGGGCTAAGCTTGGGCCATAGTATGTGAAGTGGCGCAACTATTGACAGGAGGTGCGAAATGCCATCTGTTTTCAAGGCTCTGGCAACAATAGCTGTTTGGGTGCTGTTTGTTTTTGGCCTCTTTACCCTGCTGTCAGCGTTTGCCCGCATCGTTGGG
>JAZGBK010000181.1:0-6447 GCA_036476365.1 Dehalococcoidia bacterium | reverse complement strand
GTATCACTCTTTACAAGGCCCCGTTCTGGGGCATATAATCTTCACGGCCATTTGAACCTGAGAGATGTCAGTTCTTCCCTTACGCTACCACCCGGACCCCGTGCTCCGACGCAGGGCGCAGCCGGTAAGGCAGATAGACGCCGCCGTGCGCCGGCTGGTGGCGGATATGGTGGATACCATGCGCCACCACTCCGGGGTGGGGCTGGCCGCACCCCAGGTGGGGGTATCCCTCCGGGTGGCGGTCATTGAGCTCCCCGAGGAGCCAGTGATTGTGCTCATCAACCCGGCCATGGTGAAACGGAGGGGGGAGCAGCAGGTGGAGGAGGGGTGCCTCAGCTATCCCGGCTACCGGGGGGAGATTAAACGGTCCCAGAAGGTAGTGGTGAAGGCCCTTAACCTGGAAGGGGAGGAGGTCAGGGTGAAGGCCGAAGGCATGGCGGCGCAGGCCCTAGAGCACGAGCTGGACCATTTGAATGGCATACTGTATATTGACCACCTGGGAAGCCAGGACGAACTCTATCCCCTGGAACCCGGCCCGCCCCCGTCGGCGGCCTGATTCCGGCTCCGGGAGCCGTGCGCCCATGGTGAGGCCATCCCCTTCAGGCGGGCTGCCTTTTGCTATCCCCGACGAGCTGGGGGAGCTGCTGGACCGGGTGGCCCGCTTCCTGGGCACCAAAGGGGTGGAGGCCCACCTGGTGGGTGGCTTCGTCCGGGACGGTTTTCTGGGCCGACACACCCGGGATGTGGACCTGGCGGTAGCCGCCCCGGCCATCCCCCTGGCCCGGGAGCTGGCAGTGGCCCTTAAGGGCCACTTCGTGCTGCTGAAGCAGGAGCACCAGGTGGCCCGGGTGGTGGTTACCCCCCCAGGCGGTGTCCTGAGCCTGGCGAAGGGCTGGCACCTGGACCTGGCCACCATGGCCGCTGATATAGACCAGGATATGGCCCGGCGGGACTTCACCGTGAACGCCGTGGCGGTGGGCCTGGAGGATAGCCGGGTAACGGACCCCTGCGGCGGTTTGCGAGACCTGGAGGAGGGCATAATCCGAGCCGTTTCCCCCGCTGTCTTCCGGGAGGACCCCGCCCGGCTGCTCCGGGCAGCCCGGCTGGCCGCCGAGATGGACTTCCGGGTGGAGGAGACCACCACAGCCCTGGTGAAGCAGCAGGCCCACCTGCTGAGCGGGGTGGCCGGGGAGAGGCTCCGGGAGGAGCTCCTGCGCCTGCTCAGCCTGCCCCGGGCCGCCCCGGGGGTGCGCCGCCTGGATGAGCTGGGCCTGCTCTCCTCCCTCTTCCCAGAGATGGACGGCGCCCGGGGGGTGGTGCAGCCCAAGGAGCACCACTGGGATGTGTTCCAGCACTCGGTAGAGACGGTGGCCGCCGCCGACTTCCTCACGGGGGATGCCGATGGCTTTCCGGCGTGGGCCAGGGAGGGCTTCGCCTGGCCCCCAGAGGCGGCTGCCCAGTTGGAGGAGGAGGTGGCGGGGTTCCCCCGGCGGGCCCTGTTCAAGCTGGTGTGCCTGCTCCACGATGTGGCCAAGCCCCAGACCAAGGCGGTGCAGCCCGACGGTCGCACCCGCTTCCTGGGACACCCCCTCCAGGGGGCGGATATTGCCCGGTGTATCTTGGGCCGGCTGCGCTTCAGCCGGCGGGAGAAGGAGATGGCAGCGGCCATGATAACCCACCACCTGCGCCCCACACAGATGAGCCACGAGGAGCTGCCCACCCGGCGGGCCATCTACCGCTTCTTCCGGGACACCGGTGAGGTGGCCAGCGAGGTGCTGCTGCTGAGCCTGGCAGACCATCTGGCCAGCCGGGGCCCGGACCTTATTCCCGAGTCCTGGCACTACCACACCCGGGTAGTGGCGCATGTCCTTGAGGAGCAGCACCGTCAGGAGACTGCTCCACCGGCACGGCTCCTCACCGGACATGATATTATGGCCATGTTGGGCCTGGAGCCCGGCCCCCTGGTGGGCCAGCTCTTGGAAGTGTTAGAGGAGGCCCGGGCCGCCGGGGAGATATCCACCCGGGATGAGGCCCTGGAGCTGGCGAGAAAGGAGCTTGGCCGATGAGGGGTCGATTGTTCTCCCTGGTGGGCATGGCCCTGCTGCTGTCCCTGGCCCTTGGTGCCCTGCTGAATGAGAATATCGACCTGCCTGGCATAGGCGTCCGCGAGGGGATGAAGCTGGGGCTGGACCTCAGAGGAGGTACAGACTTGATGCTGGAGGCTGACCTCTCCGACCTCCGACCGGGACAGGACCGGGAGGAGGTGATGGCTGGGGTGGAGGATATCCTCCGGCTGCGGGTGGATAAATACGGGCTCGCGGAGCCGGTAATCCAGCGGGAACTGAGAGGCAACAGGATCCGGGTTCAGCTTCCCGGCGTGAAGGAAGCCGACAAGGCTGCCAAGGAGATCGGCGCTGTCTGGCTGCTTAACTATCGCAAGCTGAGCCTGGAGAGCCTGCAAGATGGGTCCCTTGTGTGGAGAGAGGGTGACCAGGAGGTGAGGCAGCCGCTGGGCCGGGTGGGTAAGACTCTCTACATTGCGTTGACAGAGGAGGGCAAAATAACCTGGTTGCCAGCTACGGGCACGCTGGATGGTGAAGAGATTACACTTACCGGTGACTTCCTTGAGGGCAAGCCCCAGTTAGGGCTGGAGCAGTTCACCAGTGAGCCTGAAGTTTATTTTGAGTGGAACGAACAGGGGGGTAAGCTCTTTGAGCAGATAACCACTGAGCTGGTGAATAAGCCGCTGGGTATCTTTCTGGATGACAACCTTATCTCCGCTCCCACTGTTCTGGGTCCCATCGGTGAACGGGGGAGGATTACCGGGCTCACCTTGGATGAAGCCGAGGACTTGATTGCCAAGCTGGACCTGGGTAGGTTGCCGGTGCCATTGAAGGTGACGGATCCCCGCCTGGTGAGCGCATCCTTGGGCGCCGCCTCTTTAGCCCGCAGTCTCCAGGCAGCAATGGTCGGTCTGGCCCTCCTTCTGGCCTTCATGCTCTTCTACTACCGCTTCCTGGGGGTGGTGGGCAATGTGGCCCTGCTGTACTACGGGGTGCTGGTGCTGGCCCTGTTCAAGCTCATCCCGGTCACCCTCACCCTGTCCGGCATGGCGGGCTTCATCATCTCCCTGGGCATGGCCGTGGATGCCAATGTGCTGGTGTTTGAGCGGCTCAAGGAGGAGCTCAGGGCAGGCAGGACCTTCGGCGCCGCCGTGGAGGTGGGCTTCTCCCGGGCGTGGCAGGCCATCCGGGACAGCAATGTCACTACCCTTGTCGTCTGCGTCATCCTGTTCGTGTGGGGTAGGCAGTTCGGTGCCAACCCCACTATCACGGGCTTCGCCCTCACCCTGGGCATAGGCGTCGTCACCAGCATGTTCACCGCCATAGTGGTCACCCGGGGCCTGCTGCGCGTGGCCCGGTTCACCCCGGTGGTGCGGCGGCGGCGCTGGTTTGCGGTGTCTGTAAAGGAGTGAGATGCTGGACCTGGTAAGTAGAAGGCTGATATACTTCCTGCTCTCCCTGGTGGTAATAGTGCCGGGACTTATCTCCCTGGCCTTGCCCCCCCACCTGAGGCTGGGTATCGATTTCTCGGAGGGGTCGGTGCTCCTCCTGCATTTTGACCGGCCTGTGGAAGCTGCCCAGGTCAGGGGTGCCTTAACAGAGCTGGGGTATCCCAACCATGAGGTATACCGTGCTGTAGAGCAGGATAGTTTCTTTATCCGTTTGCCATATTTGGACCTGGTGGAGAAGGACCGTGTGGAGGCAGCCCTCCAGGACAGGCTGGGTCCGCTCCAGGAGTTGGAGTTCCAGACTGTGGCAGCCAAGACCGCCCGGGCCACGCTGGGTAATGCAGCAATTGCCATATTGGCTGCGGCGGTGGGCATCCTGCTCTATGTGGCCTGGGCCTTCCGCCGCCTGAAGAAGCCCTGGCGCTACGGGGTGTGCGCCATCATCGCCCTGGTGCACGATGTGCTGGTGGTGCTGGGGCTGTTCTCCCTCCTGGGCCGCTTCCTGGGGGTGCAGGTTGACACCTGGTTCATTGTTGGAATCCTGGCGGTGGTGGGCTACAGCGTCAACAACACGGTGGTGGTATATGACCGCATCCGGGAGAACACCGCCCGGGGCATCAGCCGGGACTACGGCCTGGTGGTGAACCAGAGCATCGTGGAGAGCCTGGTGCGTTCCATAAACACCAGCCTCACCACCCTGTTCGTGGTGCTGGCCCTGTTCCTCTTCGGCGGCGAGACCATCCGCTACTTCACCCTGGTGTTCATCATAGGCATCACCGCTGGCACCTATAGCTCGCTGTTCATCTCCAGCCAGCTCCTGGTGGTGTGGGAGAGAAGGCAGTGGGGCCGGTTATGGACGCGGACCGCCTGACCCGGGCCAAGACCAGGGCGGCTGCCCTCTCCATAGCCTCCAACAGCGTCCTCATCCTGGTCAAGATAGGGGTGGGGCTGGCCATGGGCAGTATCAGCGTGGTGGCCGAGGGGCTGCACAGCATGCTGGACCTCATGGCGGCCATCATCGCCTTTTTCGGCATCAGGATAGCCTCCCGCCCCCCGGACAGCGAGCACCCCTTCGGCCACGGCAAGGCGGAGAGCGTAAGCGCCGGCATAGAGGGCGGGCTAATCTTCCTGGCGGCGGCCGTCATCGTATTTGAGGCGGGGCGGCGTATCTTCGCCGGCGTGAGCCTCCAATTGCTGGAGGTGGGTATGGGGGTGATGCTGCTCTCGGCGGCGGTGAACATCGGCGTCTCCCGCTACCTGTTCCGGGTGGCCCGGCGGACGGAATCGGTGGCCCTGGAGGCCGATGCCTGGCACCTGACCACGGATGTCTATACCTCCCTGGGGGTGCTGGCCGGGCTGGTGGTGGTGCGCCTCACCGGGTTCAACCTGCTGGACCCCCTCATCGCCATGGGGGTGGCTGGGCTCATCGTCAAGGCGGCCTGGGATGTTACCCGCAAGTCGTGGATGGGGCTGCTGGACGAGCGGCTGCCGGCGGAGGAGGAGGGCATCATCGCCGCTGCCATCCTGGAGCATGGGCGGGAGATGGTGGGCTTTCACCAGCTACGCACCCGCAAGTCGGGGAATGTGCGCTACATAGACCTGCACCTGGTGCTGGAGAAGGAAGTCACCCTGGAGCAGGCCCACAAGCTATGCGACCACCTGGAGGGTGACATAAAGACCCGGCTACCCGGCAGTGCGCTCAACATCCACTGCGAGCCGCCGGACGAGACTGAGGGGGGCTGAGTCTCAGCTCCGGGACAGCCAGCCCCAGAAGCGGGAGCGGCGGCGCGCCGAGAGCCACATGCGGGTGAGGGGGCTGGGGTGGTGTACCCGGCGTAGCTCTTGCTGGGAGTACTTGGCACCCCAATAGAGCAGGCCCACGCTGGTGGCGAAGGCCGGGTCGTGCAGCATGTGCACCAGGCCGCTGATGTTGCGGGGCACACCTACCCGGCACGGCAGACCGAACACCCGCTGGCCCACAGCGGTGATGCCCGGCATCTTGGAGGTGCCCCCGGTGAACACAAAGCCGGCAGGGGCCATCTGGCGCAGGTCTTCGGTGGCCAGCTCCACCTTTACCAACTCCAGCATCTCCTCCACCCGGGCGTTGAGGATTTCCTGGAACTCCCGGTAAGGGATAGTGCCGTTGCCCTCCAGTTCCAGCACGGTCTCCGGTGAGGGCTTGCCGTTGCCGCCGCCGTCCAGGGAGGCGTACTTGAGCTTGAGGGCCTCCGCCGTCTCGTAGGATACCCCCAGGCCGAAGGCCAGGTCACGGGTCACCTGGTAGCCGGCCACGGGGATGGCGGCGGTGTGCCATACGCTGTTGTTCTTGAATACGGCTATATCGGTGGTGCCGCCCCCGATGTCCACCACCACTATGCCCACATCCTTCTCCGCCGGGCGCAGCACGGCCTCACCGGAGGCCAGGGGTTGCAGGATGATGTCCTCGGGGGCCACCCCTGCCTTGCGCACCGATTTCACCAGGTTGTTGACGGCGTGGGTGGCGGCGGTGACCATGTGGACCTGGGAGTCCAGCCGGGAGCTGTGGAGGCCCAGGGGGTTCTTCACCTCGGTCTGGTCGTCCAGCTTGTAGAGGGAGGGCACGGCGTGGAGCAGTTGCCTTTCGGTGGACATGCGCATCTCCCAGGCGTGCTGCATCAGGCGCTGCAGGTCCTTGCTGGCCACGGGCTGGTCATCGGCGATGGAGATGGCGCTGCTGGTGTTGAAGGAGCTCACATGGCTGCCGGTGATGCCGATGTAGGCGGAGCTGATGTGCACGCCGCTGCTTATTTCGGCCTCCCGCACCGAGTCCTTCACCGAGTCCCCCACCTGGTTGAGGTCAATGACCACCGCTTTACGCATGCCCAGGGAGCGGCCTATGCCGACGCCTATGATGCGGAAATACTCATCTTCCTCCAGAAGGCCGATGAGGGTGCATA
>JAZGBK010000180.1:0-2023 GCA_036476365.1 Dehalococcoidia bacterium | reverse complement strand
AGATGCAGTCCAGCCTCATCGGTAAGATTGAGAAGGCCCGGCGCTACGCCGGGGAGCCCGACCGCATCGCCTTCTCCAGCTTCGCCGTCCGCTTCCGGGGGGAGCACAACCACTACCAGGTGTCCTTTGACCAGGGCCGCTGGCAGTGCACCTGCTCCTTCTTCTCCGAGCGGGGGGTGTGTAGCCACACCATGGCCCTGGAGAGGGTGCTGACCGGGATGCTGCCCGGCTCCCCCACCGCCGGCTAAGGGCCTACGCCGTCTTCTCCGGCTGCAGCCGGATGGAGAGGCAGTTGAACTTGTCCGGGCAGTCGAACTCCAGAGTGTCCCCTCCCCAGC
Source organism: Dehalococcoidia bacterium (assembly GCA_036476365.1). Taxonomy (GTDB): domain Bacteria; phylum Chloroflexota; class Dehalococcoidia; order JACVQG01; family JAHKAY01; genus JASLQE01. Next base: position 1,685 of record JAZGBK010000180.1, on the reverse strand, counting down.
TATCCGGCCACCGGCCCCCGAACTGCAGCATCATGATGTAGGGGTAGATGGCGTTGTAGAAAAAGCCGCACAGCCCGTCTGAGTTGTAAGCACTGAGCTTCACGGTGTCGCCCGCCTTGTGGCCGTGGTTACACTCCCCCTTGAGGCCGGTAAAGGTGCCGATGACCTTGACGCCTACCTGTTCCGCCATAGTATACCCTCCTAAAACTCTTCCTTTTGGGCCACCCCCAGCTCCTCCAACACCTCGGCCACCACGAACAGGGAGCCGGTGGCCAGCACCATGTCCTCCTCGGCGGCCAGGGAGCGTGCCCGGGACAGCGCCCCGGCCACATCCTCCGCCTCCTCCACCGCTGGAGTATATTTTGCCCACTCCACCGTCAGATGGCAAGCCGGGAGCGCCCGGGGGTGGTGGGAGTGGGTAGCGATGACCCGGGGGTGGAGGGGGGCCAGCTCCCGCACCATACCGGCCATATCTTTGTCCCGGGAGACGGCCATCACCAGCACCAGCCGCCGGTAGGGCAGCTGGCCCAGGGCCTGGCGCAGGCGGCGGGCGGAGTCGGCGTTGTGGGCCCCGTCCACCACCATCAATGGGTTATGGCCGATGACCTGGAGACGGCCGGGCCAGGAGACGGCCCCCAGCCCCTGGGCCACCGCCTGGGGGGTGAGGCCGGGGGCGTCGTCCATCAGCCACTCCAGGGCGGCCACGGCGGTGGCGGCGTTCTCCTGCTGGTGCTCTCCCAGCAGGGGGATGAAGAGCTCGTAGCCCCCCCTCCGTCCCGTCACTCGCAGCCGCTGCCCCTCCAGGGTGGCGGAGAGCAGCCACCAGGCCACCTCCCGGCCCACCTGGGTGAGGGGACAGCCCCGCTCCCGGCAGGCATCCCGGATGACCCCCACCACCTCCTCCCCCCCCGGCTGTGGGGCCAAGACAACCGGCACCCCCGGCTTGATGATACCCGCTTTCTCCCGGGCGATGTGTCCCAGGGTGGGGCCCAGCACCTCGGTGTGGTCGTAGCTGATGGAGGTGATGACGGCCACCCGGGGTGTAACCACAACGGTGGCGTCCAGCCGCCCCCCCAGGCCTGCCTCCAGCACCGACCACACCGCTCCCGCCTGCCGGAAATGAAGGAAGGCGATGGCGGCCAGCACCTCAAAGGTGGAGGGGACGCCCCACGGCCCGGCGCCGACTTCCTCCACCGCCGGCTTCACCCTCTCGGTGAGGGCGGCCAGCTCCCCGGGGGTGATGAGGCCGCCGTCTATGCGGATGCGCTCCCGGATGGTGTGGAGGTGGGGGGAGGTGAACAGCCCGGTGCGGTAGCCGGCGGCGGTAAGGGCTGCGGCTATCATGACGGCGGTGCTGCCCTTGCCCTTGCTGCCGGCGATGTGGACGAAGCTACCGGAGCGGTGGGGGTCGCCCAGGGGCCGGAGCAGGGCCTCCATGCGCCGGGGGTCGAAGTTAGCGGCGGCGAAGGCGCCGGGGATTTTCTCGTAGTCGGTAAGGCTGAGTATATAGCGCTGGGCTTCTGAGTAGTCCATGGGCATGGTAGCTCTGCCTGGTTGCTCTATCCCGGCGGGGCCGTAAGAAAGCGGAGCGTCGGCCCCCCCGACATTCCTCCTGCTGTCGGGGGGGAGTGACGGTCTTCGGCCCAGGGGTCGGCGGTGCTGCTGTAGCCCCGGGCCTCCCAGTA
>JAZGBK010000018.1:0-3988 GCA_036476365.1 Dehalococcoidia bacterium | reverse complement strand
CGCATATCATTGACCGCCTGTGCCAGGCGGCCCGGGTGCCTGCCAACCACCGTTACCCGGAGACCGATGGCCTGTCCCAGCTACGCCAGTCCATAGCCCGCTGGTACCAGGAGCGCTTCGGGGTGAAGCTGGACCCGGACAAGGAGGTGTTACCCCTTATTGGCTCCAAGGAGGGCATCGCCCACGCCGCCCTGTGCTTCATAGACCCCGGGGATGTGGCCCTGGTGCCCGACCCTTCCTATCCCCCCTTCCGCATGGGCACCCTGCTGGCCGGGGGCCAGCCCCACTACATGCCCCTCACCGCCGAGAACCAGTTCCTGCCCGACCTGGAGGCGGTGCCTTCTGAGGTGTTGCAGCGGGCCAAGGTGCTGTGGCTCAACTACCCCAACAACCCCACCGCCGCCGTGGCCGGGCTGGACTTCTTTGAGCGGGCAGTGGCCTTCGCCCGGGAGCACGACCTGGTGCTGTGCCACGACGCCCCCTATACCGAGGTGGCCTTTGACGGCTACCGGCCGGTCAGCCTGCTCCAGGTCCCCGGGGCCAGGGAAGTGGGGATTGAGTTCCACTCCTGCTCCAAGAGCTACAACATGACCGGATGGCGCATAGGCATGGTGGTGGGCAATGCCGCCGCAGTACATGCCCTGATGCAGGTGAAGTCCAACATAGACTCGGGCATCCCCCAGGCCATTCAGGAGATGGCCATGGCCGCCCTGGATGGCCCCCAGGACTGCATCGCCGAGCACAACGCCATCTACCAACGCCGCCGAGACCGGCTGATTGAGGTGCTCAACCAGGCCGGACTCAAGGCCCAGCCGCCCCAGGCCAGTCTCTATGTGTGGACCAGGGTGCCCCCCGACTATACCTCCGTATCTCTGGCCACCGAGCTGCTGGATAAGCTCTCGGTAGTGGTAACCCCTGGGGTGGGCTATGGGGATGCTGGGGAGGGCTATATCCGCCTCTCTCTTACTCTCAGCGACGATGACCTGGAGGAAGGGCTGAAGCGGCTCAGCGGCTGGCAACCATCCCGGTGAAGAGCAGCCCTCTTGGCACCCCAGGCAGTGCCGTTATAGCCTATAGTTTGACATAAAGATGTATGAGACGAGAGAGCCGGAGAGGGCACTGCTAATAGGGGTGAAGGTGAGGAGGAGCCAGGACGGATGGACGCTGGATGGCTCCCTGGATGAGCTGGAACTGCTGGCCCTCACCGCCGGCGCCCGGATAGCCGGCAGGCTGAGCCAGCACCTGGCCCACCCCATCCCACGCTTCTACATGGGAGAGGGTAAGCTAAAGGAAGCCACTGCCCTCAGAGACACCCTGGGCTACAACCTGGTCATTTGCGACGACGAGCTGTCCCCAGTGCAGGGACGCAATCTGGAGCTGGCCCTGGGACTGAAGGTGATTGACCGCACTGCCCTTATTCTGGACATCTTCGCCCGCCGCGCCCGCACCCGGGAGGGACAGCTACAGGTGGAGCTGGCCCAGCACCAGTACCTGCTACCCCGTCTGGCGGGACGCTGGCCCCACCTGGAGAGGTTGGGGGCGGGTATCGGCACCCGGGGTCCCGGCGAGTCCCAGCTGGAAACGGACAGGCGTCTCATCCGCCGCCGTATCCAGAGGATTACTCGGCTCCTGGAGGATGTGCGCCGACAGCGTGCCCTTCACCGCCAGCACCGCCAGAGGGAGGGCCTGCCCGTGGTCTCCCTGGTGGGCTACACCAATGCCGGTAAGAGCACCCTGTTCAACGCCCTGTGCCGGAGCGACGTCTTTGTAGAGGACAAGCTGTTTGCCACACTGGACCCCACCACCCACCGCCTTCACCTGCCGGGAGATATGATGGCATTGCTTACCGATACAGTGGGCTTCATCCAGAAGCTGCCCCACTCCATCGTGGCCGCTTTCCGGGCCACCCTGGAGGAGATGGAAGACGCCCGGATGCTGGTGCACGTGGTGGACATCACCCACCCCCAGGCCCCCCTCCAGTTCCGTGCTGTGGAACAGACCCTGGCCGAGCTCGGGTTGGCGGCCAAGCCCCGGATGACAGTGCTCAACAAGATTGACCTACTGCCCGGTGGGAAGAACCGCCGCCTGCGGCGAGGGGAGGGCGTGGCCGTCTCAGCCCTGCATGGATTGGGACTGGAGCAACTGCGCCGGCGTATCGCCGCCACCCTCCGGAAAACCGGAGCGGCACCCCAGTGAACCGGAGCGCCGCTTTATGTAAAACTAATACAGATAGAGGAAATGTCGCACTATCCTTGTTATGTCACCACGAGTGCTCGAGAGCCTCCGGAGCACACGCCGCCTGGCACGGCAGCTCCCTGGGGCCCGTCGTCGGCTTGCACGGTGCGCACAGGTACTTTACGTCCTTGCTCATCGACCCTTTTATCAGGGCTTTATCCTCATCATAGTCGTCCGGTTCCACCAAGAACATGTGCTGAGGACAGGCCTCCACGCAGTCACCACAACCGTTGCACTTATCGGTGTCAAGGGTGATGTAATAAGTGCCCGACCCGTCCGTATAGCCATAGTTGGCTAACATTTACCCAGTGGCCTTTGCCATCTGCTTTGCCAGCAGGTCCTTGGCGAACAGGGCAGCGCCGATGGCCCCGGCGAGCTGTGGGTCTGGGGCTATGGGAACCGAGTCCACACCCAGCTCCTTCTCAATACGCTTGACCACCCCGGAGTTCTTGGAGATGCCCCCGGTAATGGCGAACTCCTTCTGCACCCCTACCCGCTGCATGAGGGTAACCACCCGGTGGGCCATGGCGGCGCAGTAAGCCGCCAGCACCTCATCCACGGTGAAGCCCTCCCGCAACAGGCCTACCGCCTCGGTCTTGGCAAACACCACACAGGTGCTGCTCACCGGCGGCGGCTCCCTATCCACGGCCAGTGACCTGTCGCCGATTTCAATGATGGGCACCGACAGCAACTCGGAGACCACCTCCATGCCCCGGCCGGTGCCGGCGGCGCATTTGTCGTTCATCAGGAACTGCACCACCTTGCCCTGTTCGTTGCACAGGATAGCCTTGCAGTCCTGCCCCCCCATGTCCAGGATGGTCCGCACACCCGAGTCCATGAAGTTGGCCCCCCGGGCATGACAGGCAATCTCGGTCACCGTCTTGTGGGCGAAGGGCACGTTCACCCTGCCGTAGCCGGTGCCAACCACGAAGTTTATGTCATCCAAGGTCATGCCGGTGCCGTCAAGGCAGCCCTTCATAGCCATATGGGCGCTATCGGGACTGCTGGAGCCGGTGCGGTACAGGCTATAGGAATAGATTTCGCCGTCCACCAGGACAAGGGCCTTGCTGCTCACCGAGCCGATGTCCACACCGGCGGTGACTATGTCATGCCCTTTCCAGTCCTTGTCCTCAGCCTTCCAGGTGTACTCGTGCCACCGCCAGAACTCAGGCTTCTCAGCCATATCTCAATACCTCCGCTTAGTTTGCGCTGGCCGCGATGATGGCGGCGCCGATGGCCCCCACTATTTGGGGCTCTTCAGGGATGTGGAAGTCCACCCCCAGGTGGTGTTTCAGCATCTCTACCACCCCGGGGTTCTTGGCCACTCCGCCGATGAAGACCACATCCTTTTCAATGCCTACCCGGCGCACCATGGAGGTGGTGCGGGTAGCAATGGCCCCGTGGATAGCCCGGGCGATATCCGGTTTAGGGACCTTGGCGTGGATAAGGGATATCACCTCTGATTCGGCGAACACCACACAGGTGACGTTCATGGGGATGTCCTTATCGGATGTTAGGGAAAAGGGGCCCATTTCTTCCAGGGAAATCTCCAGGGCTCGGGCCATGGAACCCACAAAGGAGCCTACGCCGGCGGCGCACTTCTCGTTCTTGGCAAAGTCCGTCACCTTGCCGGTATCGCTCGTCTTAATGCCGCGGGCCTCTTCAGCGCCCACATCAATGATGGTACGCACCGAGGGAAACATGAAGGCGACTCCACGGGCATCGGGGGCAATTTCGGTAGCCACCTCGTTAG
>JAZGBK010000179.1:0-3796 GCA_036476365.1 Dehalococcoidia bacterium | reverse complement strand
GGGAAGAGGTCCAGGTCGGTGTGGGGCAGGAACATACCGGCGCTGAACTCATCCATGAAGGAGGCTTCGGCGATGAGCTCAAAGTAGGTCATCATGCCCACGGCCTCCTCGGCCTGGGCCCGGGCATGGCGGGAGACCAGGGCGTTGTAGGCCCCGCCCAGGGAGGTGTTGCCCAGGAAGGAGAAACGCTCCCAGGGCAGGTCGGGGAGCATACCTATCTGGATGGCCCCCTCCACATTGATGTGCTGGCCGAAGGCGCCGCCGATGAAGACCTGCTCAATGTCGCTCATGGATATGCCCAGGGAGCGCAGCATCACCGCTATCCCGGCATAGATGGCCCCCTTGGTGCGGATGATGTTGCTGATGTCCACCCCGGTGATGACGATGTCCTGCCCGGTGCCTGAGTCCCCGGCCCAGGCCAGGACGAACTCGGGGCCATGCTCCCCCGTGCGGGCACGGCTGGCCTTGCCCATGCGCCGCTGCACCTCTTCCACCTGGATGCGCCCCGAGCGGTCTATCACGCCGGTGAGCATCATCTCGGCCAGGGCGGTAATCATGCCGGAGCCGCAGATGCCCTCCGGGGGCCTATCTCCGATGACCCGCAGCATGGGCTCCAGGGTCTTGGAGCTAACCCTCACCTCCTCAATGGCGCCGGGTATGGCCCGGATGCCGTGCTGCACCCCGGCCCCCTCAAAAGCGGGCCCGGCGCTGCAGGCGCAGGTGGACATCCACTCCTGGTTGCCCAGCACTATCTCGCCGTTGGTGCCCACATCCAGGAACAGGGTGAGCCTGTCGGCCCGGAACAGGCAGGAGCTGAGCACCCCGGCGGTGATGTCCCCACCCACATAGGCGGCCACCGCCGGCAGGCAGTACACCCCGGCCACGGGGTTTATGTTCAGCCCCAGCTCCCCGGCCTTCACCCGGGGGAAAGAGGTGGCGGTGGGGGCATAGGGCTCCTCCCGGATGGACCGGGGGGTGAGGCCCAGGAAGAGGTGGGTCATGGTGGTGTTGCCGGCCACCACCATCTCCTGCACCTCTTGGGGCTGGAAGCGGTGGCGGCGGGCCAGCTCCGTCACCAGCTCGTTCACCGTCTCCACCACCAGCCGGTGCAGCTCCTCCAGGCCGCCCCGTTCGCTGTATATTATGCGGGAGATGACATCCTCGCCCCGCAGTATCTGGCGGTTGCGGGCGGAGACCTGCTCTATGGAGCGGCCGGAGCGCAAGTCCACCAGCTCGGCCACCACATTGGTGGTGCCGATGTCCACGGCCAGCCCCAGCAGCGCCGAGCGGCGGCGGCCGGGGTAGAGGTCAATGAGCCGGGCGCCATCGGAGACATCCACCACCGGGGTCACCTGCCACTCCCCGGCCCGTAGCTCCTGCGAGAGGCGGCGCAGCAGGGGTAGCTCCACGCTGAGCCCGTCCACCCCCTCTTGGGCCAGGGCACCGGCCAGGCGCTCGGCATCGGCGGTATTGTCCTCCAGGGTGGGGGGCTGTAGCCGGACAGGGACCTGCCGCACCGCCGGCAGGAGGGGGAAGTAGCACTGGACGGGCGACGCCGTGCGGGAGGCGGCGGTGGCTTCCACGGCCAAGCGCTCCCGCTCCTTCTGGGGGGGCACCATAACCCGCAGGTTTCCGGCCACCCGGGCGGTGCAGGAGAGCACCCAGCCATCATCCGTCTGCTGCTGGCTGAGGTGGGGGTTCTCTCGGTGGCTGACCTCCCCGGCCTCCACCTTTACCAGGCAGCGCCCGCAACGGCCCTGACCGCCGCAGGGGGTATCTATCAGCAGCCCGGCGCGGGCGGCGGCGTCCACCAGCAGGGTGCCGGAGGGCACTGTTGCCTGCTTCGTCTCCGGCTCACCCTCCGGCTCAAAGGATACTTGAAAACCGGTCTTCGTTTTGGATGCCAACCTATGCCCAGTTCTTCTTGAGGAAGTTGCCCAGTTCCACAGCCTCCCGGGGGCCCACCAGGATGTTCCAGCCGGACACCTCTTCCTCCAACTCGCCCTTCAGCACCGCCACCAGGCCGGGGATGACGACACTTTGATGGTTCACCGACCCGGCAACATTGAACTCCTTGACCGCCTTGGCAATGCGTTCGGCGTCAAACTTGCCTGCCGCCCAGGCGGTGAGCACGGAGAGGCCCTCGGTATCGCACACCAGCAGCCAGGCGGGGAAGGCCGAGCCTTCCAGTTCGCCGGCCACGGCGAAATAGGTCAGGGAGAAGTTGGTGGTGACACACACGGGGCTGGTCTCCTTGGGGTTGCCGATGGGGTAGAGCCCCGGCTGCATCTGGATGGGCTTCTGGGGGTCGGTATAGATGTTAAGGCGCAGGGTGAGCAGGGGATAGATGGTGCTGGGGCTGAAGTGGTCCAGCACGATGATTCCGGCGTATTTGGCCACATGCTGGCTGGCCAGCATGCTTTCATCCTCCACATTGATGGCCCCATCGCCGGGGAAGGTGATGACGGGGTAGCCCAGGGGGCGGAAGTTCTTCTTCAGGGCCAGGCGGCGTATCTGGGTGAGCTGGGTCAGGGAGGCAAGGTAGTCCCGGCCGCCGGGGTCCAGCACTATATCCTCCACCCCTTTTTCACTTACCTGCTCCACCAGCCCGGCCAGCCCCTCCAGGCCGTCCCCGGCGGCCACCGCCAGGGGGCAGTTATGGGCCTGGGCCAGCTCGGTCATCTCCGACCAGTTATCGGCGGTGGCGGCATAGATGAGGGGGCGCAGGGAGGCTGCCTTCTCCAGGGCGGCCTTCATGGCCTCCGGCTTCGAGGACATGAGCACCAGCGGGGAGGGTGCTTTGTCCACCACTGCCCCCACCAGCCTGGCAAAGGCCGCCGGGTCGCCGCTATCGTTCTCCACGGCAAAACCGTCCACGGTGAACTTCATGCCCACCCGCTCCACCTCGTACCCCGCCGCCTGCTCCACCAGCTTGAGGTTCTGTTCCACGGGGGCGGAGTCCCTGAGGCGGACCACAAAGCCGGGCGGGTGGAAGAAGGTCTTCTCGTGGCGGAACATCACCACCTCGCCGCCCACCTCAATCCTCTTCTCGTCAGCGCCCACGCTCACGGTGCGGATGGGGGGGCGGGCGGCGGACTCCAGCGCCTCCCTGGACTCTTCGCTGAGGTCGGGGCACTCGGTTATGGCCACCGACTTCTGGGCCACCTTCATTGCGAATGCCAGGCAGGTGGGGAAGCCGCATTTCTTGCAGTTGGTCTTGGGCAGGAACTTGTAAATCTGAATGCCGGTCATGGACATAGTTGGTCTCCCTATCCCATCAGCCTGGCGATGGCTACCTGCACGCGCTCCACGGTGCGGGGGTGGCGCAGGACTATGATATTGGCCCCGGAGTGCAGCAGGCTGATGGCGGTCATCTCCTCCCAGAGCAGCGCCCGCTCCTCCAGGGGGCCCCAACTCTCGGGCACGCCCTCGCTGGCCTTGGCCTCCTTCTGCCGCCAGGCCTCCTCGCCCACAGTGCACAGCATAGGCATGGAGGTCATCTTGTCCCCACCCAGGGCGGCCAGGCGCAGCCGCTCCATCACCGAGTAGCTGTACTCCAGGCCGTAGCCCAGGGCGCCGGTGGTGGGGTCCATGAGGATGTTCTCCGGGGCCATGCCCAGGTCGCAGAGCAGGATATTGAGCTGCTTGGCCAGGTTGATTTCAATGGGTGTCTTGCCGATGGCCACCTGGTCATCGGCTATGCAGGTGGCGGCGATGGTGCGGTAGTTCTTGTCCTCGCAGTTGCCCAGGGCTATGCGCTGTCCCCGGCCGGCCTCGGAGGCGGCCACCAGCACCT
>JAZGBK010000178.1:0-2650 GCA_036476365.1 Dehalococcoidia bacterium | reverse complement strand
TAGCCCCGGGCCACGCCGCGGCGCTGGTGCATCTCCCTGGCTACAATAAGGCAGCCCACGTCTTGACGCTGGAGGGCGAGGAGGGCTGGGTCTGGGCGGAGGCCACCGGCCGTACTAACGCCTTGGGCTGGTTCGCGCCTTCGCTCGTGGGCAAGCCCATGGCGGCGCGAGAACTCTCCGAGGAGGCCATCCCCAAAAAGGAGCTGACATATGGACTCACTGCAGTCCAGCGAACCTCATCCAGGGGCGGGTTTTCCTTGGGGGGGATAGCGCCCTTCTTCACCGTGGTATTTGTGCTGTGGTTGTTCTCCTCGATGGTGCGTAGACCGGCAAGGAGACGGAGGTAGAGAGCAAAGGAATCAATAGTGCTTGAGCAACGATAAGGCGCTTTGTATAGGAAGGTAACATAAGTCCATTCTGTTGAGGCCCACCTCAGACACGGCTACCCCCATGGTGGTTCATGTGCTTACTTGAGACCGCTTCCCTTTCGCAGCCAGTCCGGTTTTACGGGTGTTGTTCCGTTTTACCCACGCTGCCTCGTTGTACGTTAGCATTCGACTTTAGAGTCCTGCCATTCCCGTAGAAGCCTGGTTTTAACATAGAGAAGCGACTATCATTGGTGTGTCTGATAGGACATGGTCATTATCCACTGAAGTGAGCGGCAGGAGGCCTTTATGGAAGCGGTGGAGCTTTACGACATAGTGGCCGAAGACCCGAGACTGCAGGAAGTCCTGAGGCGGTTTGTCCAAGCGGAGAGGGCTGGACGCCAGAAAGAGTATTTCCTGGGCCTGGAATGGTTCGAGGTGCAGGCCGATGCCAGGTACCTGAATAGCCTGGTGACCCGGGGTCTGGCCCGAGTCTCCTTCAAGTCCAACAAGACCACATGTTATGTTCTCGAAGACCTGGAGCTTACCGACAGGGTGCTACGAAAGCTGAGCGGGGAGGATGTCGGCCTTGACCTGACGGAGCCGGAGGAGCGGCTCCCCGGCGACTTTCTGGCTACCCTGGTAGGCTATGATGACCTGAAGGAGATCGTTATCCGGAGCCTGCAAGCGGAACGGCCATTGCACCTTCTGCTTATTGGTCCGCCGGCCTCGGGCAAATCCATCCTGCTCTCGGAGGTCGCCCGGCTGCCCCGGTCCTACTTTGCTCTGGGTGGGGGTTCCTCAAAGGCCGGTATAACAGAGCTACTGGCGGAGCAGCGTCCCCGATACCTCATCATTGACGAGATTGATAAGGCCAGGAGTGAAGACCTCTCCACCTTGCTGTCTCTGATGGAGTCCGGGCTGGTGAGCATAACCAAGGGCCATCGCCAGGAACAGGTTCGCATGAAAACCTGGGTATTCGCCGGGGGCAATTCAGTGAAGGGCATCGCATCCGAGTTGGCCTCACGCTTCCACATAGTACACATGGAGCCCTATACAAAAGAGGACTTTGTGGTGGTGGCCGAGCGGGTGTTGACCATGAGGGAGAACACGAACGCAGGCATAGCGAGGCTCATCGCTACTACCGTTGCCCAGCGGAGTCTGGATATCCGGGATGTAGTCAAGTTTCGCCGGGCCATGCAGGAGCAGACTGCTGAGGAGGTGGACCGCGTGGAACGACTGCTGGGGCAGAGGCGGATGTCCGTGTTCCAGCGAGTCGGCGGTGGCTGACGGTTAGCAGTGAATTGGTGGCAGCGACGCCGAGCAGTGGGCACTGCCCATAGGAGACTGCCGGGTTCAGGAGCCATGGTAAAACTGGAATCCTGAGATAAGGGCGGTGGCTGTGGATTCGGTTATACCGAAACTGAGCTGAGTATCGTCTGGTTTTACCGGGGACGGCGATGAGCGCAGAACCTGCCTTGCCTATGGCTTCCCATGTGTGGTCAGTTGCGTGCTGCTGTCCTACCGTAGGCGGGCGATAGTCTGTTCTGTTTGCGCCTCTCAGCTACGGCGGAGGAAAACGGCAAATGGGGTCTCTTTTTGTCGGTTGTGTTCACACACTCCCAAAGGCGACTCAGGGAGTTTCCTGCTCGGCTGGACTGAGATTGGTCATACTGAGCATCATAGTATCTGTCCTACTCCCCGTCCGAGCTGTCCATCATGTTGGTGGTCATAGGGGTCGTCCTATAGGTGATGGAATTTATTCCTGGTTATCCTGCACCCTTGGCGTCTCCCGCCTACGGCAAAAGTGGTAGACGGGGAGGTCTGGGGAACCCCAATCTTGCCAAGGCCTCTCTCAACACCTCAGAGGCCACCTGTGCTGCCAGGAAGGGGTCAGGGAAAGTCACCTGGACGGTCTCACGGGCGTTGTCCAGAGCAGTGCTAATGCGCTGAAGCGGGTCCTCGCCCTCGAACGGAGCTCTCAGAAAGCGGACTACTGTATCGACCTGGTTTTGAAAGGTCCCTTCATCAATGATTCGGTGCCGGCGGCACTGGGGACATTGAGTGGAGGCTGGGCTGTCCCCTCTGGGCTTCCAGACATGACCACATGTGAGGCAACGAAGCCTCTCAACCACTTGCTCGCCCTCTTGGCAAATCCCGCTGACGGGAGTACACTCCCCAATAACGGATTATATAGCTGGCAATGGCACCGTATCTCACTAGTGAGGGATTATAAGCTGCCGTAGTCAGGATGTCAAGGGACAGTCAGGATGGTACAAAAGGTG
>JAZGBK010000177.1:0-2079 GCA_036476365.1 Dehalococcoidia bacterium | reverse complement strand
TCTTTGAGGAAGTCCTCCCTGAGGAAGGGGTTCCACTCCTTCTCGTGGCCGATGGTACTCTGTGGGCCGTGGCCGGGCAGCACGATGGTATCCTCGGGCAGCACCATCAGCTTGGCGAGTATGTTGTTGACCAGCAGCCGGCCGTCGCCGCCGGGCAGGTCAAAGCGGCCTATGCTCAGGTTGAACAGGGTGTCCCCGGTGAATACTACCCCCTCCCCGAAGAGGCAGATGCCCCCCGGGCTGTGGCCGGGGGTGTGGAGCACCCGAAAGCTCAGGCCGTCCACCTCTATCGTGTCGTCGTCTTCCAGGAGGCGGTCGGGCTCCGGGGGTGGGTCAAAGCGCATCCCGAAGGGGCTGGCCATGGAGCTACCGCCGCCCTTCATCTGGGGGGCGTCCTCCCGGTGCACCGCCACTTGAGCGCCGGTGGCCTGTTTGACGGCGGCCCCCGCCGAGATGTGGTCCACATGGCCGTGGGTGATGACTATGAGCTGGATATCCAGCCCATCTGCATGTACCTCCTGAAGGATGGGCTGGGCGTCGGCGCCGGGGTCCACTATGAGGCCCTTCTTGGTGCGGCGTGAGCCGACGATGAAGCAGTTGGACATGAAGGGGCCTACCTCCAGCCCCTTGAGGATGAGGTCCTGGTTCATGCTAAGCCCCTTTTGCGGTAGTAGAACATGTAGCCGGCCACGGTCATGTCGAACATGGAGGCCTCCCTCAAGTTGCCGGCTAACTGCTGCACAAGGTCCCGAATCCGCTGTCCGATTTGCTCCTCCCCTTCACCGGCCTTGAGGGCCGTCAGCACTATGTCGCCGAAGGCCCGGGTGTTCTCCGCGGCGGCGGTGATGAGGCGGTCTGGGTCCCGCCCCACCTCCCCGTGGGAGTAGAGAATGAGTTTGGGTTTGAGGGCACGCTGCTTCTCCATGCTGGCCAGGTATAACTCCAGATCAAAGCCGGGGGGGGCGGCGTGGGGGAAGGGGACCTGGGTGCCCGGCGCCGGCACCCCCAGCGACTCGCCGCTGAACAGGGCGCCGCTCTGACTGTCGTACACCGAGAGGTGGTGGGAGGCGTGCCCCGGGGAATACACCACCCGCAGCTCCCGTCCCCCCAGCCGGATGACCTCGCCGTCCTCCGGCACCACCACCCGCTCCTCGGGCACGGGCAGGATGGGGCCGTAGGCGTCCTCAAAGTCATCTCCGAAGGCCATCCTGGTGCTGGCGATGAGCCGGGTGGGGTCCACTATGTGGCGCTTGCCGTCGGGGTGCACCACTACTTTGGTCTGGGGGAACTGCTGGGCCAGGTAGCCGGAGCCGCCGCCGTGGTCCAGGTGGATGTGGGTGGGGATGATGTAGGCCAGCTTGGAGGGGTCAAAGCCCACCTGTTTGAAGCCCTCAATGATGCCGGGAGCGATGGCCGCCGGGCCGGGCTCAATGAGGGCGCCGTTGCCGTTCTCCCGCACCAGATAGGCGGAGAAGACGCTGGTCAGCTTCTCCGCCGGCAGATGGAAGTGGAATATGTCCTCGGTTACCTGGGTGACCTGGACCATGCTTTCCCCCTTAGATTTGAGCTAATTCTAACAGAAAAGCCTCGGGGCCAGCAAGGAAAGGGGTGCTTAGCGGGAGCGGAGAAGTCTGCCCTAAGCCTTAGCCTGTGATAGGCTCCTCCTCCTCATCAGGTAGTAGATGCCAAAACAGAGGCCCGCCACTGTAATGGCAGCGGCCACCGTGGGGAACTCGGGGATGGCGGCGGCCTGAACGGCGAAGTCGTCCTCCACCACATAGCCGGCGGTGGTGGTGGCATCGTTGTAGTTGGTGGGAGGGCTACCGTATGCGCTATCAAAGACCACGGCATGCCAGGTGCCCGGAACAGCGTTTTGGTCTGTGGTCAGCAGGTACTGGCTTACGAGATTGCCGTAGGCCGTGGAGCTAAGCCCCGCATCGGTGGCCGTGAGTTGCCCACCGCCGGTAGCGTCACCGTCGTAGTAGCCAACGGCGTAGGTGTTGCTGGCCCTCAGGCCGTGTGCCCAGATGTAGGCGGTGTTCTCGCCCGAGCCGAAATCGTTGTCCACGGTGGTGTGCC
>JAZGBK010000176.1:0-10390 GCA_036476365.1 Dehalococcoidia bacterium | reverse complement strand
CTTCGCCTTCACCCTGTCCCAGGCCAGAAGTTAACCATCTTTTGACCTTCCGTTAAACTCCGGTTAACATCCCTCTGCTACACTGATGGTAGTGGAATTCATCCGGCCATGGTGGCGAGTTAGAGTGGGGGCTATAGTCTTGGGGGGAGTGATGGCCCTAACTGCCTGCTCCTCTCCGGTGTCCACGCCGGGGAACCTGGTAGGCACCATCAGGGTGGACGGCTCCAGCACCGTCTATCCCATCACCGAGGCGGTGGCCGAGGAGTTCATGAAGCTCCACCACCGGGTGAGGCCGACCGTGGGTATCTCGGGCACCGGCGGCGGCTTCAAGAAACTCTGCGCCGGGGAGAGCGACATCAGCGACGCCTCTCGTCCCATCAAGCCCTCCGAGGTAGAGCTGTGCTTGAAAAACGGTATTGAGTACATTGAGCTGCCCGTAGCCTACGATGGGCTGGCGGTGATGGTGCATCCCACCAACGACTGGGTGGACTACCTCACCGTGGACGAGTTGAGGGGGATATGGCGTCCGGAGAGCCCTATCAAGAGATGGAGCGATATCCGCCCCGGCTGGCCGGAGAAGGACATCTTCCTGGTGGGGGCCGATACCGACTCGGGGACTTTTGACTACTTTACCAAGGCCATAGTGGGTCGGGAGGGTGCCAGCCGCTCCGACTACACCTGGAGCAGTGACGATAATGTGCTGGTGGAGGCCATCGCCGGGGAAAGACACTCCCTGGGCTACTTTGCCCTGGCCTACTATCTGGCGAACCGGGACAAGCTGCAGGCGGTGCCAATAGACGGTGGCGACGGGCCGGTGCCGCTGTCTGTGGAGACCGTAGGTGATGCCAGCTATCAGCCCCTGTCCCGGCCGGTATTCATATATGTGAGGAAGGAGTCAACGGAGCGGCTGGAGGTGCAGGAGTTCGTCAGTTTCTACCTTACCCAGGGACCCATCTATGTGGACGAGGTGGGCTTTGTGCCGCTGCCCGAACGGGCGTATCAACTGGTAATGGAAAGGTTTGAGAAGCGGGTGACAGGCTCCGTCTTCGGCGGCGAGGGCTCTCAGGTGGGGGTGACGGTGGAGGAGCTACTAGCCGGGGAGGGTCGGTAAGGTGGGTAGGGAAGGCTCGCCGCTAACTGGTGAGGGGGCAGCCCTGTCCGTCTCCGGGGGCCGGCCCACCCCCAGGGCGGGGGGGCGGCGCCTGGGAGAATGGCTTATCCACCGCCTTCTTCTGCTGTGTGCCCTGGTCTCCATCTTCACCACCATCGGCATCATCCTCTCCCTGGCCACCCAGACAGTGGAATTCTTCCGCCATGTCCCCATTCTGGACTTCCTCACCGATACCCGGTGGGCGCCGCTGTTTGAGCCTGCCCACTTCGGTATCCTGCCGCTGGTGGCAGGCACGGTGATGGTGGCTATAGGTGCCAGCCTGGTGGCCCTTCCCTTGGGCCTGGCCACAGCCATCTACCTCAGCGAGTATGCCCCCGACGGCCTGCGCCGGGTGGTGAAGCCGGTACTGGAGGTGCTGGCGGGCATCCCCACCGTGGTGTATGGCTACTTCGCCCTCACCCTTGTCACCCCTATCCTCCGCCACTTCGTCCCCGAGGCCAGTGTGTTCAACGCCGCCAGCGCCAGCCTGGTGATGGGCATCATGATAATCCCCATGGTCTCCTCGCTGAGCGAGGACGCCATGATGGCCGTGCCCCGCTCGCTGCGGGAGGCGGCCTATGCCCTGGGGGCCACCCGGCTTGAGGTGTCCACCAGGGTGGTGGTGCCTGCCGCCCTCTCCGGCATCGTTGCCTCCTTCATCCTGGCCATCTCCCGGGCCATCGGCGAGACCATGATTGTTACCCTGGCGGCAGGGGCCACCCCACGGCTGACCGTCAACCCCTTTGAGGGTATCCAGACCATGACGGCCTATATCGTGCAGGTGAGCCTGGGGGACACCCCCGTTGGCTCTATAGCCTACCGGAGCATCTTCGCCGTGGGCATGAGCCTTTTCGTGATTACCCTGGCCATGAACGTGCTGGGGAACCTGGTGGTGCGCCGCTACCGGGAGGTGTACTGATATGAGTGCTCAGTCTGGCCGCAACCTGAACAGGCGGCGGCGCACCGGCCAGGTCTCCTACGGCCTGTTCCTGGTAGCTACCCTGGTGGGCATCGTGGCCCTGTTTCTGCTGCTGGGGGATGTCTTCTGCAAGGGGGTGGGGTGGCTGGACTGGCAGTTCCTTACCAGCCTGCCCTCCCGCTTCCCGGAGCGGTCGGGCATCAGCTCCGCCCTCTGGGGTTCGTTGTGGCTCATCGGCCTCACCGCCCTGTTCAGCCTGCCTATAGGAGTGGGCACCGCCATCTACCTGGAGGAGTATGCCCGGCGCGGCTGGCTTACACGGGTCATCCAGACCAACATCAGCAACCTGGCTGGCGTGCCCTCCGTAGTGTATGGCATCCTGGGGCTGGCGGCCTTCGTAAGGGCTCTGGCCCTGGGGCGCAGCGTGCTGGCCGGTGCCTTGACCATGACCCTGCTTATCCTGCCCATCGTTATCGTGGCCTCCCAAGAGGCCATCCGGGCTGTCTCGGCCTCCCAGAGGGATGCCTCTTATGCCCTGGGGGCCACCCGCTGGCAGACGGTGCGCCGCATCGTGCTGCCGGCGGCGCTGCCGGGTATCCTCACCGGCATCATCCTGGCCCTGGCCCGGGCGCTGGGCGAGGCAGCGCCCCTCATAATGATAGGCGCCCTGATGTTTGTGCCCTTTGTACCCACCAGCCCTCTGGACCAGTTCAGCGTGCTCCCTATCCAGATTTTCAACTGGACGGCCCGGCCGCAGCAGGAGTTCCGCCTCATCGCCGCAGCTGCTATCATTGTCCTGCTGGCGGTGCTGCTTACCATGAATGCCGCCGCCGTCCTGCTGCGCAACAAGTACCAGAAGAAGGCGGAGGAGTAAGCCGGTGACGGAGACCGATAGCGTTCTGGAGACCAGGAACCTGAGCCTGTGGTACGGCGGTTTTCAAGCCCTGCGGGGTATCTCACTGGGCATCCAGCGCCACCGGATTACGGCCATCATCGGCCCCTCGGGGTGCGGCAAGAGTTCTTATCTGCGCTGCTTCAACCGCATGAACGAGCTTATCGCTGGGGCCAGGGTGGAGGGGGAGGTGCTGTTCCGTGGCCAGGATGTATATAGCCCGGAGGTGGACCCCACCCAAATCCGCTACCGCATAGGTATGGTCTTTCAGAAGCCCAACCCCTTCCCCAAGTCGGTGTACGATAATGTGGCCTTTGGCCCCCGCATCAACGGCTACCGGGGTGACCTGGACGAACTGGTGGAGGGCTCACTGCGCCGGGCGGCCCTGTGGGACGAGGTGGAGGACCGGCTGGAGGAGTCCAGCACCAAGCTCTCCGGGGGGCAGCAGCAGCGGCTGTGTATCGCCCGTGCCCTGGCCGTGGAGCCGGAGGTCATCCTCATGGACGAGCCGTGCTCCGCCCTGGACCCGATAGCCACTCTGGCCATTGAGGAGCTGATGCGGGAGCTATCCCGGGACTACACCATCGTCATCGTTACCCACAACATGCAGCAGGCGGCCCGGGTATCGGATATGGCGGCCTTTCTTATGATGAAGGAAGACCGCACCGGTTTCCTGGTAGAGTATGGGCCTACCGAGCAGCTGTTTACCAATCCGCAGGACAAACGCACTGAGGACTATATTACGGGCCGGTTCGGTTGAGGAGGAGAGTCATGACCACCAGGGCCACGCTGGAAAGACATCTGACCGAGATACAGTCCGACCTGCTGGTGATGGGCAGCATGGTGGGCAAGGCCATAATGCGCTCTGTGGAAGCCCTCAAGGCGCGGGACCTATTGGCTGCCCAGAATGTGATTGAGGACGATGTTCAGGTGAACCAGAAGCGGTTTGATATTGAGGAGAAGTGCGTCCGCCTCCTGGCAACCCAGCAGCCCATGGCCAGTGACCTGCGCACCCTGGTAGCGGTGTTGAACATCATCATTGAGCTGGAGAGAATAGGCGACCACGCCGAGGGGATTGCCAAAATCACCCTCATGATAGGGGACGAGCCTCCCCTGAAGCCCCTGATTGATATACCCAGTATGGCCCAGAAGGCCACCGAGATGCTGGACCGGAGCCTGGAGGCCTTCGTCAGCCGGGATGAGGGGATGGCACAGCGGGTAATTCGCCGTGACGATGAAGTGGACGGCCTATACGACCAGGTGTTCCGTGAGCTTATCTCCTTTATGGTGGAGGACCCCCGCAGCATCACCCGCGCCACCCGGCTGCTGTGGGTGGCCCACAACCTGGAGCGCATCGCCGACCGGGTTACCAACATCTGCGAGCGGGTGGTGTTCCTGGTCACCGGCAAGATGGAGGAGCTGGGCACCTCCAAGTACTGAGCGGCCTGGGATGGTGGCCCGGCTACAGGCCCAGGCCCAGGCGGACAGATAGCTTCAGGGGCAGCCCCTGCTCCATCATCTCGCTCTGGGTTAGCTCCAGGTCGTAGGGGACACGGAAGCGGTGCAGGGTGCGGCTGTCGCCGTCGTAGATGGCGTAGCTGGCCCGGGGGTCGCCGTCCCGCGGCTGGCCCACCCCGCCGGGGTTGATGATGAGCCGCTCCTCTCCCAATGAGAGGGAGAGCGGGAGGGGCCCCTCCTCTTGCCCCTGCCGGAAGAGGATGGGCACATGGGAGTGGCCCACCAGGCAGTAGGGGGTGGTGAACAGGGGGAAACTATCCCCGGCCTCGGCGGCGGAGAAAAGGTATTCCCAGATGGGGTGGCGGGGGCTGCCGTGGACCAGGGTGAACTCCCCCCGGACCACCTGAAGGGGGAGGTCTTCCAGATAGTGGATATCCTCTGGGGAGAGGTGCTGGCCCGTCCACTGCACGGCGGCGGCGGCATCGGGGTTGAAGTCCTCGGTGCGCACCTTGCCGGTAGCTGCCCAGTCGTGGTTGCCGGCCACAGCTGTGTGGGGATAGCGGCGCAGGGTCTCCAGGCAGGCTCCGGGGTCGGGGCCGTAGCCTACTGTGTCCCCCAGGCACCATACCTCGTCTATCTTGCCCTGGGCCTGAGCGTGCTCCAGCACGGCCTGCAGGGCCTCCAGGTTGCCGTGGATATCGGCCAGCACGGTGTAGCGCATACGGGAAAACTGTAGCAGAGCCGCCCTTCCAGGGCAAGGGCGGTCCATCCGCCTTTTGCCCCCGGACTAAGGGGGTGCTACAATAGTCCTGGCTGTGGATATCCTCTCCGGTCTCAACCCCGCTCAGAGAGAAGCCGTAGAAACCGCCTCCGGGCCTCTACTTATCGTGGCCGGGCCCGGCAGCGGGAAGACACGGGTCATAGCGCACCGCATAGCCTACCTCATCGGGACGAGGGGGGTGCACCCCCGGCGCATCATGGCGGTGACCTTCACCAACAAGGCTGCCAGTGGTCTGCGGGAGCGGCTGGAGGGGCTGCTGGGGAGGTCCGCCGGCGACATCACCCTGGGCACCTTCCACGCCATCTGCTCCCGTATCCTGCGGGTGGAGGGCGAGGCCGTGGGGGTGGAGCGCAACTTCGTCATCTACGACGATGACGACCAGCTCTCGGTGGTGAAGCAGAGCTTGCTGGAGATAGATGTGGACAGCCGCCGCTTCTCCCCCCGGGGCGTCCTCAACGCCATCAGCGCCGCCAAGTCCCAGCTCCTCTCGCCCGGCGAGCTGCCCAACCGCAGCTATGCCGATGAGGTGGCCCGGCGGGTATATGAGCGTTACGAGATGCTGCTGGCCCGCAGCCACGCCCTGGACTTTGACGACCTGATCCTGAAAGTAGTGAAGCTGTTTCAGGGGGAGCCCACGGTGCTGGCCAAGTACCAGGCCCGCTATCTGCACCTGCTGATTGATGAGTTTCAGGACACCAACATCGCCCAGTACCAGTTCGCTAAGCTGATGGCGGCCAAGGGGCGTAACATCTGTGTGGTGGGCGACCCCGACCAGTCCATCTACGGCTGGAGGTTCGCCGATATCCGCAACATCCTCAGCTTTGAGGACGACTTCCCCGATGCCCGGGTGGTGGTGTTGGGACAGAACTACCGCTCCACACAGACCATCCTAGAGGTAGCCTCCCATATCATCGCCGCCAACCGCCAGCGCAAGCCCAAGGAGCTGTGGACGGAGAACCCGGCGGGGGTGCCTGTAAGTGTGCTGGAAGCGGACAGCGCAGAAGATGAGGCCCGCATGGTGGTGGCGGAGGTAGAGCGTTTTCAGAGGGAGGGGGTCCCCCTCCGCGAGTGCGCCGTGATGTACCGCACCAACGCCCAGTCCCGAGCGGTGGAGGAGGCCTTCCTGCGTTTCGGCATCTCCTACAAACTGGTGGGGGCGGTGCGCTTCTACCATCGCCGTGAGGTAAAGGATGTGCTGGCCTACCTGAGGCTGCTCCAGAACCCCCGGGACACCGTGAGCCTGATGCGGGTCATTAACCTGCCCCCCCGTGGTATCGGCAACCGCAGCCAGGAGGAGCTGGCCGCCTGGGCCCGAGCCCAGGGCGTCTCCACATACGACACCCTGTGTAAGCTGAGGGAGCAGATACAGGAGGGGGTGCCCTCCCCCCTCTCCCCCAGGGTGACCGGGGCACTGGTGGGGTTCCTGGGCATGCTGGAGGAGCTGACCCAGGCGGCCAAGGAGCTGGAGGTGGATGCCCTGCTGAATACGGTGCTGGAGCGTACCGGCTATGAGGACTTCATCCGGGCCGCCGACGACGGCGAGGAGCGCTGGGACAACATCCTGGAGCTGCGCTCGGTGGCCGGGGGCTACCCTCCGGGCCAGGGGCTGGCCGACTTTCTGGAGAAGGTGGGCCTGGTATCCGATGTGGACAACCTGGATGGGGTATCAGAAGGGGTGACCCTCATCACCCTGCACCAGGCCAAGGGCCTGGAGTTTGATGTGGTGTTTATGGTGGGGGCGGAGGACGGTGTGCTGCCTCACTTCCGCTCCTTCCCCGACCCGGAACAGATGGAGGAGGAAAGGCGGCTGTGCTATGTGGGGGTGACCCGTGCCCGCCACCGCCTGTTCCTGCTGCGGGCCTACCACCGCACCCTGGCCGGGATGTCGGTGTCCAACCCGCCCTCCCGCTTTCTGGAGGATGTGCCACGCCAC
Organism: Dehalococcoidia bacterium; assembly: GCA_036476365.1. Classification (GTDB taxonomy): domain Bacteria; phylum Chloroflexota; class Dehalococcoidia; order JACVQG01; family JAHKAY01; genus JASLQE01. Next base: position 3,257 of record JAZGBK010000176.1, on the reverse strand, counting down.
CTGCTGGTCTCCTCAGCCTCCGTGGTGGCGGAGGGGGAGGCCCCGCTCCCCTCCCTGCCCCGGCTCGTGGAGGGTGACTTGGTAACCCACGATACCTTCGGCCGGGGGGTGGTGGTTTCCGCCGTCCCCATCCGGGGAGACCAGGAGGTGACGGTGGCCTTCAAGGGGCTGGGGGTGAAGAAGCTGCTGCTCAGCCTGGCACCCCTCTCCCTGGTGGACGATGGTGACTGATGAGCGGCTGTTGTGGTGAAAGAGGCCAGAGAACATGCTATCAGTAGGGGGATGTTGTGACCAAAAGCTATCAGGAGATTGTGGGCGATGGCGGCTCGGATATCCTGGGCCAGGTAACCCAGCAGGTTGCCCTGCTGCGCTCCCGAATGGACCGGGTGAGGCATAAGGTGGCCATATGTGGCGGCAAGGGTGGTGTGGGCAAGAGCTTTGTTACCTCTAATCTGGCACTGGCCCTGGCCAGCCGTGGCCATGAGGTGGGGGTGCTGGATGCCGACCTCAACGGTGCCTCCACCGCCCGGATGCTGGGCGTAGGGGGAGAGACCCTGAGGGTGGCCCCCGAAGGGGCGCAGCCTGCGGTGGCGGCTATGGATATCCGCGTGGTCTCCATGGACCTGCTCCTGCCTCAAGGGTATGTGCCACTGTCATGGCAGGGGCCTCCCACTCACCAGTTCGTGTGGCGGGGCACCATGGAGGCCAGCGCCATGAGGGAGTTCCTGGCCGATATAGACTGGGGTGAGCTGGATATGTTGCTGCTGGATATGCCCCCTGGGGCGGAGCACCTGACCGACCTATCAGACCTGCTGCCCGAGCTGGCAGGGATAGTAGCCGTCACCATCCCCTCCGCCGCCGCCCAGCCGGTGGTGGGCAGGTGTGTGGCCCGGGCGGTGGAGCTCAAGCTGCCCGTGTTGGGAGTGGTGGAGAATATGGCGGGCTATCTATGTCCATCCTGTGGCAGCAAGAGCCATCCCTTCGGGATGGAAGGAGCCGGGCGGGACTTGGCCTCCCACTTCGGGGTCCCTTTCCTAGGCGGCATCCCCTTTGACCCCGCTGCGGCCACTGCCACCGACGAGGGTAGCCCCTTTGTGGTAGAGCAGCCGGACTCCCCGGTGGCGGCAGCCTTCCGGGGGTTAGCCGCAAAGGTGTGGGAGGCGATGGAAGGAGGCCGGTTATGAAGCTGCTCTGTATAGCCTGTGATGAGCCCATGAAGCTGGTGGAGAGCCAGGGGCCTACGGAGGGCTCTGTGGCCCTCACCTTCGGCTGCCCCCGCTGCGGGCAGCGTACCGCCCTGCTTACCAACCCGGGGGAGACCCAGTTGGTGAGGAGCTTGGGGGTGCAAATCGGCGGCAGGGAGGGGGCCCCCCCACCCCTGGAGATGGTAAGAAGCACCCTGGCCCGTCAGTCGGCTCCCCACAGTGTGGAGGAGGCGCCGGGGGTGGAGGGCGCAGGACCCGAGTGGACGGACGAGGCCCTGAAGCGGCTGGAGGGCGCTCCACCCTTCGTCAGGCCTATGGTGAAAAAGGCGGTAGAGCGTTTCGCCCGCCTGCAGGGGTGCCGGCAGATTACGGGGGAAGTGGTAGAGCAAGCCAGGAACGCCTGGGATGCTCCTGGTGGTGGCCCACCGCCGGGTATGGGGCATTCGCACGACGGGGACTGATTATGCCGTGGCGGAACACTCTGCTTCGTCCCGGCTTCATCTATACCAGGCGGGCTAAACCCACCCACCGGCTACCGGAGGCTCATGCAGACGGAAGGTCTGTTAGGTCTGTGTTTTGTCATCTGGGGCAGTGCTGCTTTTGGGGGTATCACGCACCGGTGTAGAGGCTTGCACTGGCTTTACCGACAGGATGAGACGCACGGCAGGATCGGAGAAGAGGTATGTCCAGGCCCAGCTGATTAACACCTCCAGGCGGTTGTGAAAACCAACCAGGTTGAAAAGGTGCACGCTCAGCCATAACACCCAGGCAGGGAAGCCCGTGAATGACCAACGGCCCAGGCTGGCAACCGCTGCGTTTCGCCCGATGGTTACCATGGTTCCTCTGCTCCTGTAGCGGAAGGGCAATGGGTCCAGGCCCGCTATCTGACGCGTGATGTTTCGTGAGGCTGCCACCCCCTGTTGGGTAGCAACAGGGGCGGTCATCGGCAGCGGATGCCCTCCATCCTCTATGGATGCCAGGTCTCCAACGACATATACCTCCGGGTGCCCAGGCACTTGAAGGGTGGGCAGGACGGTCACCCGGCCGTTGCTGACTGTTGGCAGCCCCCACATTTGGGCCATAGGTTCGCCGCGCACGCCTGCTGTCCAGACTACGGTCTCAGTAGGTATGACCGTACCATCTTTCAGATACGCAGCCTCACGGGTAATCCGGCTAACCATCGTCTTCAGGCGCACCTCGACTCCCATCTTGCGCAGCCGTGCCAGGGCGTAGGCGCGTAGAGACTCTGGCAAGCTGGCGAGCAGGCTGTCTGCCGCTTCCACCAGCACCACTGGCACCTCCCCGAAATCCACCCTGGGAAAGTCCTTCGTCAGGGATTTATGTATGAGCTCGGCCAGGGCACCGGCGAATTCCACGCCAGTTGGCCCACCGCCTACGATGATAAAGGTCAGCATCCGCTGGCGTCGGTCCGCACTGGGCTCATGCGCCGCCCGCTCGAAGCGGCTGAGGATATGGTTGCGCAAGGCAATCCCTTGCTCCAGGGTTTTCAGAGTAAAAGCGTGCCGGGCGGCACCGGGCACTCCGAAGAAGTGTGACGTACTCCCTGTGGCCACGATGAGGAAATCGTAGCGGGTCACGAGGCTCTCGCTCTCCACTGTTTGACGGGCGAGGTCAATCCTGTTCACCTCAGCCATGGCGAAGCGAATGTTGGGCTGTTTCCGCAGGATGCTCCTCACCGGGTAGGCTATGTCTTCGGCGTCCAGCTCAGCCGCCGCAACCTGATAGAGGAGGGGCAGAAAGGTGTGGTAATTGCCACGGTCAATGAGAAGCACATCGGCGGGAGAACCGGACATGGCGCGGGCGGCCCACAGCCCACCAAAACCGGCTCCCACTATGACTACCCGAGGACGCTCAGCCATTATCGTAGCCCCCAGCTTCCGGTTGGGTCTCCCAAATACATTGTACGCTGACTATACTAACCTGTTTCAAGCGGTAATAGGTTACAGGCTGCCTTGGGTGCCAGACCAATAGTGGAGCCGGCGCGCGCCGGCTCCACTATTATTGTATGCGATGCCCTATGGCTTCTTGGCG
>JAZGBK010000175.1:0-4632 GCA_036476365.1 Dehalococcoidia bacterium | reverse complement strand
GGCGTCTCGCACCTCCATGGGGGCGTCCACCTCCTGGAGCGTGACTCGCAGCACCGCAATCCCGGAATTGTAGGTGTCCATGAGGGTCTGGAGGAACGCCTGGGTCTCGTTCTCCACGGCGGTGCGGACCTCCACCAGGACATAGTCAATGGTGTTACGGCCCACTATTCCCCGCAGGGCCACCTCGGCGGCACTCTTGAGGGCATCGTCGGGGAGGACGATGTTGAACACATAGTCCCCGGCGTCCCGCACCCGGTACTGGATGATGGCGTGGATATTCACCACATTCTCATCACCGGTGAGCATCAGGGCCTCTGACAGCACCTCCCGGGCCTCCTGGCCTTGCCTTCCATCTATAGTGGTGAACCCAAGCTCGACGGTGCGTACCGACTCCACATTCACCACATTCACCCGCTGGATGGGCCACGGGATGTGGTAGTGGAGGCCGGGGTTGGTGTCCCCTATTTGGCGGGCGCCGAACGTCCGCACCACCCCCCTCTCCCCCGGCCCCACCTGGTAGATGCCGCTAAGGAGCCAGATGAGCACCACGATGGCAACGGGTATGAGATACACGAGACGGGCCATCTTGGGGGAGCGGGAGCCCCACCGCTTCCCTAACTGGCGCAGGCCCGCCTCCCAGTCAACAGGCCCCTGCCCTCCAGGCCGCCTTGCCATAAGTTACCTCCCTTTAAGGCCATTAAGGCCTGGGGAAAGTATACTTGGGGCGATGGCTGTAGTCAAGGCCGTACTATGAGGTCGTTTAGCAGTCCTGCTTCTTGCCACCCACCCGCCCGCGGGATTATGTCTGGGGGGGGTGGGAATGAAGATGCTGGCTAAACGGCTTCTACTTTAGTGCCTTGACACGCTTAGCTACAAACGATATCATCGCTTCAGAAGCGCAATGGCAAGACTCTTGGACCAAATCCACAGCCCGGAAGACCTGCGGCCCCTCTCCTACCCTCAGCTCCAGCAACTGGCCCGGGAGGTAAGAGAGGAGCTGCTGGCCACGGTCAACACCACCGGGGGCCACCTGGCCTCCAACCTGGGTGTGGTGGAGCTGACGCTGGCCCTGCACCGGGTATTCGATAGCCCCCGAGACCGGATTATCTGGGATGTGGGCCACCAGAGCTATGTGCATAAGCTCGTAACCGGCCGGCTACCCAGGTTCGGCACCTTGCGCCAGGCAGACGGCCTCTCCGGCTTCTGCGACCCGGCGGAGAGCCCCCATGACCCCTTCATCAGCGGCCACGCCAGCACCTCCATCTCCGCCGCCCTGGGTATGGCTGTCTCCCGGGACCTGGCTGGGGAGGACAGCCATGTGGTGGCCGTTATCGGGGATGGAGCCCTCACCGGGGGCATGGCCTTCGAGGCCCTGAACCAGGCGGGGCATCTGGGCAACCGTCTGCTGGTGGTGCTCAACGATAACGGTATGGCCATATCGCCCAGTGTGGGAGGTGTGGCCCACCGCCTAAACCTGCTCCGCGTGGACTACCGCTACCTGTGGGCCAAGGCCAGGGCAACACGCCTTTCCAATTCTTTGCCCGGTGGCCGCCATCTCTGGAGGGTAGCCCGGGGCCTCAAGAACAACATCAAGGGCCTCCTCCTGCCGCGGGCCTTGTGGGAAGGAATGGGCCTCAACTACATCGGCCCTGTGGACGGCCACAACCTGCGGGAGCTGGAAACGGTGCTGCGCCAGCTCAAAGACAGCTACCAGGGGCCGACCCTGCTGCATGTGGTCACTGTAAAAGGCAAGGGCAGCCCACCTGCCGAGGGCAACCCAGAGGCCTACCATGGCATCTCTCCGCCGGGGGACAAAAGGGACGGGATGCCCACTTACAGCCAGGTCTTCACCGCCACCATGCTGCGCCTGATGCGCCAAAATCCCCAGGTGGTGGCGGTTACCGCTGCCATGTCCACCGGCACCGGCCTTGACCAGGTGACCCGGGAGTTTCCCCACCGGGTGTTTGATGTGGGCATATGTGAGCAGCACGCCGTAACCTTTGCCGCCGGGCTGGCCACGCGAGGGCTTGTGCCCGTGGTGGCCATCTACTCCACATTCCTACAGCGGGCCTTTGACCAGGTAATCCACGATGTGTGCCTGCAGAACCTGCCGGTGGTCCTGGCCCTTGACCGGAGCGGGATTGTGGGCGACGATGGCAAGACACACCAGGGCACCTTGGACCTTTCCTACCTGTGCCCCATACCCAATCTAACGGTAGCCGCCCCCGCCGATGAAAACGAGCTACAGAACCTGCTGTTCACCGCTGTGAGTGCCGGCCGGCCCATGGCCATACGCTACCCCCGGGGATGGGGCAGTGGTGTCCCCCTGGACGAAGAGCCCCGGGAATTGCCCGTGGGCCAGGGAGAAGAGCTGCGGCCGGGAAACGATGTGGCCGTAGTGGCCCTGGGCTCCATGGTGGCCCCTGCCCTGGAGGCGGCGGCCCTGCTGGCCGAACAGGGTGTGGAGGCAACGGTAATCAATGCCCGATATGCCAAACCTCTGGACGCACCACTCATCCTGGAGGCTGCTCAGCGCACCAGCCGGCTGGTGACAGTGGAGGAGAATGTCCTGCAAGGGGGCTTCGGCACATCGGTGCTCCGCCTGCTTAATGAGCACGGCCTGGGCAATACCGAGACGGTAACCCTGGGCATCCCCGACGAGTTCGTGGACCAGGGTCTCCAGACACAGGTCCGCCACTATTACGGCCTGGATGCAGAAGGCATCGCTCGGAGCACCCTGGCTGCTTTCCCTCAGCTCTCACTCCCTGCCAGGCGGGCCTCTCGCCGGTGACCGTCCCCATCCCTATGGAGCATTACCTCCCGGCCCTCAGGACCGAGATGGAGGCTGTGATGCCGTCCCTGGCCCTGCTGGGCTTGGCCCGCTATCACCTGGGATGGCTGGATGAAGCGGGGCGGCCCGCTACGGCAGAAGGCAAGCTGCTGCGTCCCCGGCTCCTGCTGGCCGCCTGCCAGGCGGTGGGTGCCAATCCGGAGCGGGCACTGCCGGCGGCGGCGGCGGTAGAGCTGGTGCACAACTTCTCACTGGTACACGACGATGTGGAGGACGAGTCGCCCCTTCGCCACCACCGGCCCACGGTGTGGCAGCGCTGGGGCGCAGCACAGGCCATCAATACTGGTGATGCCCTGTTCGCTGCCGCTCACCTGGCCTTGCTACGGCTGCGGGGCCGGGGTGTGCCCGCCGCAACCGTCCTGCGGGCAACCCGCGCCCTGAACATGGCCTGCCTTCATCTATGCCAGGGCCAGTACCTGGACCTGGAGTACGAGGCCCGCCCGAGGGTGGGCCTGCGTCAGTACCGAGAGATGGTGCGGGGCAAGACCGGTGCCCTGATGGAGGCCTGTTTCTATATCGGCGGCCTGGTGGGCGGCGGCAACGGCGCTGTCCTCCGCCACCTGCGCCACATAGGCCAGCGCCTGGGATTGGCCTTCCAGATTCAGGATGACATCCTGGACCTGTGGGGTGAGGAGAAAGAGACCGGCAAGGCAGCCACCGATATGCTCCGCAAGAAGAAGACCTTCCCCATAGTGCTGGCCCTTTCCCAAGCTCGGGGCCAGGCCAGCCGCGAGATAATGGGGATGCTGTCCCAACCCGCCCTGAGACCACAGGATGTGGACCACATGGCCTCCCTGCTGGAGGAGTTGGGCTACCGGGAGCGCTCCCAGCAGGTGGCCCGGGCCCATTTCCAGCAGGTCCTTGCCGATGTGGATGCCTGCGGTTTCACCCACAAGGCCAGCCACGACCTGCGGCTGATGATGCACCTTATGGAGGAGAGGACCTCCTGATGAAGCTGGTAAGCGATGTAGATGTTAGAGGCAAGCGGGTGCTGGTGCGGGTGGACTTCAATGTGCCCCTGCACCCGGCCACCGGCGACATCGCCGACGACAGCCGTATCCGGGCCTCTCTGCGAACCATCAACTACCTGGTGGAGCAGGGGGCCAGGGTCATCCTGTGCTCCCACCTGGGACGGCCCGATGGCAAAATAGTGGACGGGCTGCGTCTGGCCCCCATCGCCGTCCGCCTCTCCCAGCTTCTAAGCCGCCCGGTGGCCGCCCTGGCGGAGAGCGTGGGCCCCCAGGTAGAGAAAAGGGTTGGCGACCTCGGTCCGGGAGGGGTGCTTATGCTGGAGAACATCCGCTTCCACCCCGGCGAGGAGGTGAACGACCCCGCCCTGGCCCAGGCCCTGGCCCGCCTGGCCGACATCTTCGTCAACGACGGCTTCGGCGTCAGTCACCGGGCCCATGCCTCCACGGTGGGGGTGGCCCGCCTGCTGCCCTCGGTGGCGGGGCTCCTGCTGGAGAAGGAGGTCTCCGCCTTGGGCCAGCTCCTGAGCCAGCCGGGCCGCCCTTTCGCCGCCATCCTGGGCGGGGCCAAGGTCAAGGACAAGATAGGGGTGCTGGAGAACCTGCTGCACCGGGTGGACAAGCTCCTCATCGGCGGGGGCATGGCAGCCACCTTCCTCCGAGCCCAGGGCGTGGCCGTAGGCACCTCCGGGATAGAGGCCGACCGCATTGACCTTGTCGGTGGGATACTGGACCAGGCCCAGGAGCGAGGGGTGGCTGCGTTTCTCCCCCAGGATGTGGTGGTGGCCCCCAGCCCACCCGACCCCACCGCCG
>JAZGBK010000174.1:0-6000 GCA_036476365.1 Dehalococcoidia bacterium | reverse complement strand
AGGGTACCTTCCAGGTCAAGTCCACCAACGGCGATACCCACCTGGGTGGGGACGACTTTGACCAGCAGGTTGTTGACTGGCTGGCCGATGAGTTCAAGAAGGACCAGGGCATTGACCTGCGCCAGGACCGCATGGCCCTGCAGAGGCTCAAGGAGGCGGCGGAGAAGGCCAAGGTAGAGCTCTCGTCCACAGGCCAGACGGATATTAACCTGCCCTTCGTCACCGCCGACGCCAGCGGCCCCAAGCACCTGGTGTACACTCTGACCCGGGCCAAATTGGAGCAACTGGTTATGGACCTGGTGGAGAAGACCTTCGGCCCCTGCCGCCAGGCCCTGGCCGATGCCGGGCTGAGCCCCGATAAGGTGGACGAGGTGCTCCTGGTGGGCGGCCAGACCCGCATGCCCCTGGTGAGGCAGAAGGTGAAGGAGTTCTTCGGCAAGGAGCCCAACCAGAGCGTGAACCCGGACGAGGCGGTGGCCCTGGGGGCGGCCCTCCAGGCCGGCGTCCTCAAAGGGGAGCGGCAGGACGTGCTGTTGCTGGATGTTACCCCTCTCAGTCTGGGCATCGAGACCCTGGGCGGTGTGGCCACACCCCTCATTCCCCGCAACACCACTATTCCCACCTCCAAGAGCCAGATATTCACCACCGCCACCGATGGCCAGGCCAGTGTGGAAATCCATGTCACCCAGGGAGAACGCCCTATGGCCCCCGATAACAAGTCCCTGGGCCGTTTCCTGCTGGACGGAATACCCCCCTCCCCCCGGGGCGTACCCCAGGTTGAGGTGGCCTTTGACATAGACGCCAACGGCATCCTCAGCGTCCGGGCCACCGACCTGGGCACCAAGCGGGAGCAGAAAATGACCATAATCCCCTCCAGCGGCCTGTCCAAGGAGGAGATAGAGAAGATGAGCCGGGAGGCCGAGCAGCACGCCGCCGAGGATGCCCTCAAGCGGGACTCGGTGGAGGCACGCAACATGGCCGATACCCTGGTGTACACCGCCGAGAAGACCCTGAGGGAGCACGGCGACAAAGTGCCGGAGGATGTGCGGCAGGAGGTGGAAGAGAAAGTGGCAGCGGTGCGCTCCGCACTCCAGGGGGACGACACCAGCCAGATAACCAGCGCCAGCCAGGAGCTCTCCGCCGCCATGCAGAAAGTGGGTCAGGCCATATACCAGGCCACCGGCACCCCTTCCCCAGAGGGGGACGGTGCCCCCGGTTCCCAAGAGGGCCCCGGTGGTGAGGCACCCCCCGAGGGTGGCACTATAGAGGGCGAGTTCCGGGAAGTATAAGCTGCGCTCGGCATTCACGGGGGCCCCCGCTGATATAGGGGCCCCCGTTTTTCGCCGAGGGGACTCATAAACACTTGGCCCCGAAGTGCCCCTTGAAAAAGGGGTGGGGGGTGTGGTAAACTATCCACTCAGGTGGGACCTTTAAGTCAGTCCGGTGAGGCTGATAAGGGAGGCTAAGGTGAGCCAATTAAATACTCTGTGTAATTACCTTACGCCCCTTGTCGGAGGCCGGCAAGGGGTTTTCTAATGCCTGAGAAGGTAATCCTCACCGCCCAGGACATCCGCCGCGCCCTGGTGCGCATCGCCCACGAGATTGTGGAGCGCAACCGTGGCTGTCACGACCTGGTGCTGGTGGGCATGCTCACCCGGGGTGCCCCCCTGGCACGGCGCATCGCCGCCAGCATAGCCGAGTTTGAGGGGCAGGAGGTGCCGGTGGGCACCCTGGACATCGGCCTCTACCGGGACGATGTCCCCCTCCACCGCCTGCCCCCCCTGCGCCACACCTCTATCCCCCGTGACATCACCGGCCAGCGGGTGGTGCTGGTGGACGATGTCCTCTACACCGGCCGCAGCATCCGGGCGGCCATGGACGCCCTTATGGACTTCGGCCGCCCCCTGCTGGTGCAACTGGCGGTGCTGGTGGACCGGGGGCACCGGGAGCTACCTATCCGCGCCGACTATGTGGGCAAGAATGTGCCCACCTCCCGGGACGAGGATGTAGCAGTGAAGCTCACGGAAGTGGACGGCCGGGACGAAGTGTCCATCGTGCAGCGGGAAGGAGTCAGGCTATGAGGACCAGCACCGCACCGCCTACCACCACACACTGGGGGCACCCCCATGTCCTGGACCTGGACACCTTCACCCTTCAGGACATACAACAGGTGCTGGAGACCGCCGACGCCATGAAGGAGGTGCTGGGCCGGCCCATCAGGCGCGTGCCCACCCTCAGGGGCAAGACGGTGGCCATCCTGTTCTATGAGCACAGCACCCGCACCCGGGCCTCCTTTGAGCTGGCGGCCAAGAACCTCAGCGCCGATGTGGTGAGCATGGCCACCAGCACCTCCAGCACCGTCAAGGGGGAGTCCCTGGTGGACACGGTGCGCACCCTGGAGGCCATGGGGGTGGATGTCATCGTCATGCGTCACCCCCAGTCCGGTGCCCCCTACCTGGCGGCCCGCCACACCGGGTGCAACATCATCAACGGCGGTGACGGCTGGCACGCCCACCCCACCCAGGCCCTGCTGGACCTATATACTGTCCGGGAACGGCTGGGACGGCTGGAGGGACTCAGGACTGTCATCGTGGGAGATATCCTCCACAGCCGGGTGGCCCGCTCCAACATCTACGGCATGGCCACTGTGGGCATGGAGGTAACCGTGTGTGGCCCGCCCACCCTGCTCCCCCCCACCTTTGCCGAGGCCTTCCCCGGGGTGCGCCGGGAGACGGAGATAGAGGCGGCCCTGGAGGGGGCGGATGTGGTCATGGCCCTGCGCCTGCAACGGGAGCGGCAGGAGTCCGGGCTGCTGCCCAGCATAGAAGAATACATAGCCCGCTACCAGATAACCCCCCAGCGCCTGTCCCTGGCCCGCCCCGGTGCCCTGGTGCTCCATCCCGGCCCGGTGAACCAGGGGGTGGAGCTCTCCTCGGAGGTGAGCTACGGGGCCACCTCCCTCATAGAGAACCAGGTGGCCAACGGGGTAGCGGTGCGCATGGCCCTGCTATATCTGATGCTGGGAGGTGAAGGCTGATGGACAGGCTACTAATCAGCGGAGGACACATCGTGGACCCCGCCTCGGGCTACGATGGCCCCGGCGAGCTGCTCATTGAGGACGGTCGTATCGCCTGGGTGGGGCAGGGTGCCCCTCCGCAGGGGCCGGACTCGGTGCTGCACGCCGCCGGGCTGATGGTGGCCCCCGGCTTTGTGGACCTCCACTGCCACCTGCGGGAGCCGGGCTACGAGGAGAAGGAGACTATCGCCACCGCCGCCCGGGCCGCCGCCCGGGGCGGCTTCACCACCCTGTGCGCCATGCCCAACACCAACCCCCCCGCCGATAGCGCCGCCGTAATAAACTTCGTGAAGGAAAAGGCCCGGGCAGAGGGTGTGGTGAGGGTGCTCCCCGTGGGCTGTATCAGCCGGGGGCGCCAGGGGAAAGAGCTGGCGGAGATGGCTGAGATGGCCGCCGCCGGTGCCGTGGCCTTCAGCGACGACGGCAGCCCGGTGGCCGACCCCCGCCTCATGCGCCACGCCCTGGAGTACAGCCTCTCCTTCGGCCTGCCCCTCATGGAGCACGCCGAGGACGAGGCCCTGGCCGGGGGTGGGGTGATGCACGAGGGGGAGGTATCCCTGCGCCTGGGGCTGCGAGGCATACCCGCAGCCGCCGAGGAGGCCGCCGTGGCCCGGGATATCGCCCTGGCCCGCCTCACCGGGGCACGCCTCCACCTGTGCCACCTGTCCACCGCCGGAGCGGTGGAGATGGTGCGCCGGGCCAGGGAGGAGGGCCTGCCGGTGAGCGCCGAGGTCACCCCACACCACCTCACCCTCACCCACGAGGCGGTTGCGGCCCCCATCCCCTACGATACCAACGCCAGGGTGAACCCTCCCCTGCGCACCCCGTGGGATGTCCAGGCCCTCATTGAGGGCCTCAGGGACGGGGTTATCGATGCCATCGCCACCGACCACGCCCCCCACACCCTGGTGGACAGGCTAATGGAGTTTGATGCCACCCCACCGGGCATCAGCGGCCTGGAGACGGCCCTGGGGGCACTGATGGGCCTGGTGCACGAGGGAAAGATAGACCTGGTGACCCTTATCTCCAGGCTCACCTCCGGCCCCGCCGGAGTCATCGGGCAGCCCCTGGGCAGCCTGGCTGCAGGCCGTCCCGCCGATGTGGTGCTGTTTGACCCTGACCGGGAGTGGGTGGTGGAGGCCGCCGCCTTCGCCTCCAAGGGGAGGAACACCCCCCTGGCCGGGGCCACCCTGCGAGGGAAAGTAATGGCCACCCTGGCCCAGGGGGTGCTGGCCTACCGGGACGAATCGGTGGGGCTGTCCGCATCCGGCCCGGTGGAAGCCCAGAGGCTCGGGGGTTAATATGGACCGGAGCGCTTTCCTGGTGTTACAGGACGGGTCTGTGTACCAGGGGGTGCCCTTCGGCTCACGGGACACCGCCTATGGCGAGGTGGTGTTCAACACCAGCATGACCGGCTACCAGGAGGTGCTCACCGACCCCTCCTACGCCGGGCAGATTGTGACCATGACCTACCCCCTGGTGGGCAACTACGGCACCAACGACACGGACCATGAGTCGGGCCGCATCCAGGTGCGGGGCTTCGTGGTGCGGGAGGAGTGCCCGTTGCCCAGCCACGGCCTGAGCCGGCGCAGCCTGCACCGCTATATGGAGGAGAGCGGGGTGCCCGGCATCGCCGGTGTAGATACCCGCTCCCTCACGCGCCGCCTGCGCACCGTCGGGGTGATGATGGGGGTGCTCACCACCAGCCTCTCACCGGGGGAGGCCCTGGAGCTCCTGAAAACTTGCCCCAGCTACGGGTCCGTGGACTTCGTGCGGGAGGTATCCACCCCCCAGAGCTATCAGTGGTCTTCGCCAGACTCAGACGAGGCGCAGGAGGCGGCTGGTTCGGCCCCCCACATAGCGGTGGTGGACTGCGGAGTGAAGCACAACATCCTGCGCCTGCTCCATGTCCGGGGGTGCCGGACCACCACCCTCCCCTGCACCACCCCGGCGGATGAGATACTGTCCCTCAAGCCCGATGGCATCGTCCTCTCCCCCGGCCCCGGCGACCCCGCCCTGCTGGACTACCTGGTGGGAACGGTGGAGGGGCTGGTGGGCAAAACGCCCATCTTCGGCATCTGCCTGGGCCACCAGGTGCTGGGCCGGGTCTTCGGTGCCAGCACCTTCAAACTCAAGTTCGGCCACCGGGGTGCCAACCACCCGGTGCGGGACCTGGGCACTGAGCGGGTGTACATCACAGCCCAGAACCACGGCTACGCCGTGGACGGCGATGGCCTCAAGGGGGGCATGGAGGTAAGCCACATCAACCTCAACGATGACACCGTGGAGGGCCTGAGGCACCGGGAGCTGCCCATCCTCTCGGTACAGTACCACTCCGAGGCCTCCCCCGGCCCCCGGGACAACGAGTACCTCTTTGACCAGTTCCTGGACATGGCGAGGAGAGGGACGCCGTGAGCCGGAGGAAGGGGCTCTCTGAGCAACTTGAGGGGTTTGCCGGGCTACTCCAAGCATATAAGCAGCTTGTAGAGATGGGGTGGGATGACCTACTGGCTGAGTAGCGTCAGCTACGAGCGCTTCCAGGCCGACGAGCAGTACGAGTTCGCCGTGGACGGCTACCAGGAATCGGAGTTCAACCGTGCTCTGAGGGTGGAGCCGGGGGACCGCTTCGTGTACTACATCAAGCGGCTGGAGCTGTTCGCCGCCCTGGCCGAGGCCCGGGGCCGCTGCTATCTGGACTGGACCCGGCTGTGGCCCGACGCCACCTACCCGGTGCGGTTTGAGCGCCGCCCCTTGGTGGTGCTGCCCCGTGCCCAGATGGTGCCCGCCCGCTCCCTGGTGCCCCGGCTCTCCCTGGCCGGGGACCGCACCGGGTAGGTGGCGTCGGGCCACAGCCGGGTCCAGTCCAGATAGCAGCGGCCCCGGGCCTCGGCCAGGGCGGCGAACAGCTCCAGCCGCTTGATGTA
>JAZGBK010000173.1:0-5422 GCA_036476365.1 Dehalococcoidia bacterium | reverse complement strand
GTAGGGCAGCCCCAGCCGCTGCGCGATGTCCTCGGCGTCGGCCACCAGCTTTTCTAACTCGTCGTAGGACCTGTCCGGCTCAGTGAACTTGTACAGCTCCACCTTGTCGAACTGGTGGCCCCGCTTCAGGCCCCGGGTCTCCTTTCCGGCGGCCATCTTCTCCCGGCGGAAGCAGGCGGTGTAGGCCGTGTAGTGCAGGGGCAGGGTGCCCGGCTCCAGGATTTCGTCCCGGTGCAGGTTGGTGAGGGGCACCTCGGCGGTGGGCACCCACCAGAAGTCCTCCTCGGCGTCGTGGTACAGGTTATCGCCGAAGCGGGGCAGGCTGCCGGTGCCCACCAGGCACTCCCCCTTGACCATGAAGGGGAGGTAGGCCTCGGTGTAGCCGTGCTCCTGGGTGTGGACATCCAGCATGAAGCTGATGAGTGCCCGCTGCAGCCGGGCACCGGCCCCCTTGAGCACATAGAAGCGGGTGCCGGAGAGCTTGACCCCCCGCTCAAAGTCTATGATGCCCAGGGCCTCGCCTATCTCATAGTGGGGGCGGGGGGCGAAGGGGAAGGTGGGTGGCTCACCCCAGGTGCGCACGGTTACATTGTCCTCGTCGCCGGTGCCGGGGGGCACCGAGGGGTGGGGCAGGTTGGGCAGGTAGAGCAGCAGGGACTCCAGCTCCCCGTCCAGGCGGCGGATGTCCTTCTCCCGCTCTCCCACCACCTGGGAGAGTGTCTCCCGGCCCAGGTGGACCAGGGAGTCGGCGAGTTTTTCCTGGCTGGAGGCGGTGGCGGGGCCGATTTCGTAGCCCATGCCCCGCACCTCCTCCACCAGCGACCCCAGCTCTTCGGGGGAGCGGCTGGCCTTGGCCCGGCCCACCAGGCGGTTGAGCCGGTTCTGGCTGGCCCTCAGGGCCTCTACCTCCTGGAGCAGCCTGCGCCGTGTCTCATCCAGGTGCAGGATGCGCTCCAGCGGCGCTTCTTCCCCCCGGCGGCGGAGGGCCTGCTCCACCTCCTGGGGGCTCTGGCGTATTAACTGTATGTCCAGCATGGCTATTTCCTGGTGCGCAGGGTGGGGAAGGCGATGACCTCCCGGATGGAGGCGGCATCGGTAAACAGCATCACCAGCCGGTCAATGCCCACGCCCAGGCCGCCGGCGGGGGGCATGCCGTACTCCAGGGCGGTGAGGAAGTCCTCGTCGGCGGTCTCGGCCTCCTCGTCCCCTTCCCGCCGCAGGCGGGCCTGTTCCTTGAAGCGCTCCCGCTGGTCCAGGGGGTCGTTGAGCTCGGTGAAGGCGTTGGCCACCTCCATGCCGCCCATGAAGCCCTCAAAGCGCTCCACCAGGCGGGGGTTGTCCTCCCGCCGCTTGGCGAGGGGGGAGAGCTCCACCGGGTAGTCCAGCAGGAAGGTGGGCTGGATAAGCTTAGGCTCTACGAAGGTGGAGAGGAGCTTGTCCACCAGCTTGCCGTAGGTGTGCACCTCCCAGTCCCCGCCCCCCATCCTTCCTGTACAGGAAGGAGCGGCCCTGACCGCAGTTAGCAGGGAGGAGTAGTCCGGGTGCTCCTCAAAGTCAATGCCGGTGTGCTCCCGGATGGCCTCCCTGAGGGTGAGGCGGTGCCAGGGGGGGGACAGGCGGATGGTATGGCCCTGGTAGGTTAGCTCCTCCGTCCCCAGCACCTCCCGGGCCAGGTGGGCCACCATGTGCTCCACCATCTCCATCACCTGGTTATAGTCGGCGTAGGCCTGGTAGCTCTCCAGGGTGGTGAACTCCGGGTTGTGTTTAGTGGAAATGCCCTCGTTGCGGAACACCCGGCCCAGCTCGTACACCCTCTCAAAGCCGCCGATGAGCAGCCTTTTGAGGTGGAGCTCGGTGGCGATACGCAGGTACAGCCTGCGGCGCAGGGCCTTATGGGTGGTGGTGAAGGGCCGGGCGGCAGCTCCGCCGGGGGCACTGTGGAACACCGGGGTCTCCATCTCCAGGAAGCCTTGGGCCTCCATGAAGTGACGCAGGGCGGAGACCATCCGGCTGCGCACCTCCAGGGTGCGGCGGCTGCTGGGGTTGGCGATGAGGTCCAGGTAACGCTGCCGGTAGCGGGTCTCGGCGTCGGCCAGGCCGTGCCACTTCTCCGGCAGGGGGCGGAGGCATTTGGCGAGCATGGTGAGGCCGGTGGCCTCCACGGTGGCCTCTCCGGTGCGGGTGCGCATGAGGCTCCCCTGGATGCCGATGATATCGCCGATGTCCAGCTCCGCATAGGTCTCCGGTGTGGGGGAGGGCAACTGGGGGAGGCGGAGGAGGACCTGGATTTTGCCACTGCCGTCCCGCAGGTCCAGGAAGGCGGCCTTGCCCATGGTGCGCAGAGAGGTTACCCGTCCCGCCACGGTGACGGAGGTAGAGGTTGCTGCCCCCCCCGCCTCCTGCGCCTCCAGCAGGGCAATGGCCTGGGCGGAGGTGTGAGAGCGGGAAAAGCGGGGGGGATAAGGCTCCACCCCCAGGGAGCGCAGGCGGTGTAGCTTCTCCAGCCGTATCTGGGTCAGGTCGTCCGGAGGCATGGCTACCGGACTTGGGTGATGTGCAGGTGAAGGGTGCCGCCGGGGGCCTTCACCCCCACCTTGTCCCCGGCTTTCTTGCCCAGCAGGGCATGGCCCACCGGGGACTGGTTGGAAATCCTGCCCTCCAGGGGGTTGGCCTCGGCGCTGCCCACGATGGTGTACTGCTGGGTCTTGTTGTCCTGGTCTATCACCGTGACCTCGGAACCCATCTCCACGCGGGAGGCCTTCTGGCGGTGGGAGATGACCACGGCGTTCTTGATAATGTCCTCCAGCTCCAGGATGTGTCCCTCTACGAAGGCCTGCTCGTTCTTGGCCTCCTCGTAGTCGGCATTGTGGTCGGTGCCGCCCGTCTCCTTGGCCCGCTTAATCTTCTCGGCTACCTCGGTGCGGCGCACCGTCTGCAACTGGTGCAACTCGGCCTCAAGCTTGGCCAGGCCTTCTTCGGTTAGGTCGTATTGCTTTTGTATGGCCTCTGCCCTCCAGTATAGAGCTCCCTGCCACAAAGGAGAGCGATGGAATCATGGGTGGCAACCCCGAGCCCTACTGCCGTAGGTAGCAAAACGGACTGGGAACCGGCCGGCTCCTCAGTCGCTGCGCCCACATTATACCCCAGCATCGGGGCCTTGTAAAGCATCTGTTCTTTCCCGCCCACCCACGGGTGGGCGGGAAAAAGAGGCCGTAAGGCCTACTTTATGGAGTACACCACCTGCACCTGCACGGAGAGCTCCAACTCGCCGGGCAGTATCTCGGTGGGGGGTGGGGCCGCCATGGCCGCTCTGGCCTCCATCTGCACGAAGGGTACTGGGGTGGGCATGCTGAGGGTGGTCTCGTTGATATAGATGACCTGACCCAGCTCTATGCCGGCGGCCCCGGCTATCTGCTGGGCCTTGGCCACCGCTTCCTTCACCGCCAGCTCCCGGGCCTGGGCCTGGAGGGGGGAGGGGTCATCTATGGAGAAGCTGATGCCTTCAATGCGTACCAGGTCGCCCCCCGCCTCGGCGACGGCATCTATCACCTCTCCGGCAGCGTCCACCTGCCGGATTTTGGCCCGCACCTGATTGGTCACCCGGTAGCCGGTGAGCTCCTGCTTATTCATCCGCTCTATCCACTCATAGACCGGCTGAATGGAGAAGCGGGTGGTCTGAATATCCTTCTCGGCTATGCCCTTGTCCTCCAGAGCCGCCAGCACCCCGACCATGGAGTCCCGGGCCTGGGCCTGGGCGGCGGCCACCGTGGGCGCCTGGGCCTCTACGCCCAGTTGCAGCACCACTACATCGGGGGCGTAGGTTATCCGGCCCCGGCCGGTGACCCACAGCCCGAACTGTTGGGAGGTGGTGTAGCTGGTATAAGCCCCGGCGGCGGTGGCCTGTGGCAGGGGTGCCCCACCGGCGGGGGCCGGCGGAGCGGCCCCTCCACCCTCAGCGGTGCAGGCGCCCAGCAGCAGCGGCACCGCCACCATCAGTGCAATCAGTCCTCGTTTCATTGCTCCTCCTGTATCTTTAGTGCCTTCAGCGCGTGCCTCCGCACGCCCTGATTATATAACGGTGGCGGTGGGCTAAAGGTTAGGTTATAATGGTGTCCGAAGACGATGCGCCTGCTACGGGAAGTTATCCAGACCCTGGCTCTGGCCCTGATAATCTATGCCGTCATCCAGGTTACTGTCCAGACCAATGAGGTGTACGGCTCCAGCATGGAGCCCAGCCTCTACCAGGGGCAGCGCCTGGTGGTAGTTAAGCTGGTGTACCTGAGGCTGGGAGAGCGGGACCTGTTCCGCTCCCCGGAACGGGGGGACATCGTCGTCCTACGCTCACCGGGGGGGGACAAGCTGCTCATCAAGCGAGTCATCGGGCTGCCGGGGGATGTAGTGGAGGTCAAGAAGGGACTGGTGTACATCAACGGCGATGCACTATCCGAGGCCTATATCCAGGAGCCTCCCGTGTATACGCTTTCCCGGCACACCGTACCGTCGGGGAGCTACTTCGTGCTGGGGGACAACCGCAACCATAGCATGGACTCGGCGGACTGGGAGAACCTGGGACCAGTCCCCCGGGAGAATATCGTGGGCCAGGCCTGGCTCTCGTTCTGGCCGCCCAGCGAGGTGGGGCGGGTGCCCAACTTCTCCTTCTCGCGGTGAGGCGGCCGTGGACAGGGTAGAGCGCATCTTCCGTCAGGCGGGGGCGGTGCTGGAGGGGCACTTCCTGCTCACCTCAGGCCGTCACTCCCCCGTCTACTGGGAGAAGATGCGGGTGCTGCAGCAGCCCAAGCTCACCGCCCGGCTGTGCCAGCCCATCGCCCGCCGTTTCCGTGACCAGGGGGTGGTGGTGGTGGGCCCCACCACGGGGGGGGTGGTGCTGGCCTTTGAGGTAGCCCGCCAGTTGGGGGTACGCTCGGCCTATGCCGAGCGGGAGGGGGAGGGGCGGACCATCCGGGGTGGCCAGCTCCTTTCCCCCGGGGAGAGCGTGCTGGTAGTGGACGATATCCTCACCACCGGGGGTTCCCTGGTGCAGGTGGTGGAGGCCGTGGAGCGGGTGGGGGGACGGGTGGTGGGCGTGGCGGTCATCGTGGACCGCCGCCCCGGTGACGCCCCTCCCCTGGCTATCGGCGGCCTGCCCGTGTTCGCCAGCTACCGCTCCCCGGCGCCCTCATACTCGCCGGAGGAGTGCCCCCAGTGCCGGGCAGGCGTCTCCCTGGAGAGGCCGGGAGGCAAGCGGTGAGGACCTTCAACAAGAAGGGCGATGAGGGTGAGACCAGCCTCCTCTTCGGCACGCGGGTCTCCAAGGCCGACCCCCGCTGCGAGGCCTACGGCACCGTGGACGAGGCCGTCTCGGTGCTGGGCCTGGCGCGCGCCCTATCTCAGGAGCCCCGCGTCCGCGACATCGTGAAGCAGG
>JAZGBK010000172.1:0-4839 GCA_036476365.1 Dehalococcoidia bacterium | reverse complement strand
GAAGGCACCGCTTGCTCCCCGGCTGGTTTGTGGCTATAATCCTGTGATAGACTTCATATAATTCGCACCACGGGAGGTGACGATGCCCATCTACGAGTTCTTCTGCGCCAAGTGCCGGAAAGAGTTTGAGGTGATGCGGCCCATAACCCAGCGGGACGACCCCGCCCCCTGCCCCACCTGCGGCACCGCCGGGCAGCGGGAGGTCTCCGTGTTCGCCTCCAAGGTCAACTTCTACATCAAGGCCCCGGCCAAGGGGGCCTTCCGCAAGCCCACCGGAGGCTGAGGTGTCGGTGGCCGGGGAGAAGCACACCCTGGTGGCCCTGGTGGTGGACCGGCCCGGAGTCATGAGCCGGGTCTCCAGCCTGTTCCGCCGCCGGGGCTTCAATATTGAGAAGATTGCCGTGGGGGCCGCCGAGACCCCCCACCTCTCCCGCATGACCATCCAGGTCATGGGCACCCAGTCCCGGGTGGAGCAGGTGCGCAAGCAGCTGGAGAAGCTGGTGGATGTGGTCAAGGTGGCCGACCTCCACGGCGATAGCGTGGTGGCCCGGGAGCTGGCCCTGGTAAGGGTGAAGGCCACCCAGGACAGCCGCAGCCAGATCATCCAGATTGCCGACATCTTCCGGGCGTCCATCGTGGATGTGGCCGGAGACTCCCTGGTGATTGAGATTACCGGGGACGAGGAGAAGGTTGACTCCTTCCTGAGCCTGCTCCGGGGCTATACCGTGAAGGAGATAGCCCGCACCGGCGTCATCGCCCTCACCCGGGGCGGGGCCTCCCCCCTGGCGGTGAAAAAGGGCTCCCCCAGAAAGAAGGGAAAGGAGTAGCCATGGCCAAGGTGTACTACGATGCCGATGCCGACCCCAGGCTCCTGAAGGGCAAGACGGTGGCGGTGATGGGCTACGGTAGCCAGGGCCACGCCCACGCCCTGAACCTGAAGGACAGCGGGGTGAAGGTGGTGGTGGGGCTAAGGGCCGGCCCCTCCTGGGACAAGGCGGAGGCCGCCGGCCTCCAGGCCCTTACCCCCGAGGACGCCGCCAAGGAGGCGGATATCGTCATTCTGCTGGTGCCGGACCATGCCCAGAAGGACCTCTACTGCTGCTTCATAGAGCCCCACATGGAGCGGGGCAAGACCCTCATGTTCGCCCACGGCTTCAACATCCACTACTCGCAGATAGTGCCCCCGCCGGGGGTGGATGTGAGCATGATAGCCCCCAAGTCGCCGGGGCCGGTGCTGCGCCAGTTCTTTACCCAGGGCATCGGCGTGCCCGCCCTGGTGGCGGTGCACCAGGATGCCAGCGGCAAGGCTTTGCAGACGGCCCTATCCTACGGCCGGGCGCTGGGCTGCACCCGGGCCGGGGTGCTGGAGACCACCTTCGCCGAGGAGACGGAGACCGACCTCTTTGGGGAGCAGGCTGTCCTCTGCGGCGGCGTTTCCGCCCTGGTCAAGGCCGGGTTTGAGACCTTGGTGGAGGCCGGCTACCAGCCGGAGGTGGCCTACTTTGAGTGCCTGCACGAGCTAAAGCTCATCGTGGACCTCATCCAGCGGGGCGGCCTCACCCTCATGCGCCAGTCCGTCTCCGATACCGCCGAGTACGGCGACTACGCCGTAGGCCCCCAGGTGATAGACCATTGCGTGCGGGAGAACATGCAGGCGGTGCTGGAGGCGGTGCAGGACGGCAGCTTCGCCCGCCAGTGGATAACCGAGAACCAGACAGGCCGCCCCGGCTTTAACCTGCTGCGCCAACGGGAGCGGGAGCACCTCATCGAGCAGGTGGGCAAAGAGCTGCGTGCCATGATGCCCTGGCTCCACGAGTGAGGCCCTGAGCGCGTCACAAATCTTTTGACCCAAACAGGAGGTAGCTTTGGACCTAATTGAAGCCATCAAGTCCCGGAAGAGCATCAGGGGCTACAAGCCGGACCCCGTCCCCGATAAGGTGCTGGAGGAGCTCCTGGATGTGGCCCGGTGGTCGCCCTCAGGGGTAAACGGCCAATCGTGGGAGTTCGTGGTACTTACCGGGGAAACTCTGGAGGCGGTGAAGCGGGCCAATGTGGAGCAGATGGACATGGGGGTGGAGGCCCACCCCTACCTTGACGGCCCCACCAGCACCGGCCCCTACCGGGAGCGCCAGGTGACCCTGGGCAGGGAGCTGTTCCGGCTACTGGACATTGGCAGGGAGGACCGGGACAAGAGGCAGGAGTGGACCAGGAAGGGGCTAAGGTTCTTTGATGCCCCGGCGGCCATCATCGTGTGCGCCGATGAAGAGACCGCAGAGCTTATGAGCATATTTGATGTGGGGCTGGTCACCCAGACCATCGCCCTGGCGGCGCTGCACTTCGGCCTCGGCACCTGCATCCAGCGGGCTGCACTTAACTATCCGGATGTTGTCACAAAGGTGGCCGGGATTCCGGAGTCCAAGCGGCTCTATGCAGCCCTTGCCATGGGCTATCCGGACACGGACCTGCCGGTCAACACGCTTCGTAGCGCCAGGGAGGAGGTGAGCAACATCACCATGTGGCGCAGCGCCCTGGAGAAGCCCGTCCCCCCACAGCCGCATGCGTAACGCTCTACCTCCACGAGTGAGGCCCTGAGTGCGTCACAAATCTTTTGACCCAAACAGGAGGTAACTGTGGACCTTGTTGAGGCCATCAAGTCCCGGAAGAGCATCAGGGGCTACAAGCCGGACCCCGTCCCCGAGAAGGTGCTGGAGGAGCTATTGGAGGTGGCGCGGTGGTCGCCCTCGGGGGTGAACGCCCAGTCGTGGGAGTTCGTGGTGCTCACCGGGGAGGCGCTGGAGGCGGTGAAGCAGGCCAATGTGGAGCAGATGGACCAGGGGGTGGATGGCCACCCCGACCTGGACCGCCCCGCCCTCACCGGCCTCTACCGGGAGCGCCAGGTTACCCTGGGCAGGGAGCTGTTCCGGCTTATGGACATAGGCCGGGAGGACCGGGACAAGAGGCAGGAGTGGACTCGGAAAGGACTCAGGTTCTTTGACGCCCCGGCGGCCATCCTGGTGTGCCGGGACGATGAGGCCCCGGAGCTTACGGGCATACTTGAGGTGGGGCTGGTGACCCAGACCGTCGCCCTGGCGGCCCTTCACTTCGGCCTGGGCACCTGCATCCAGCGGGCGGCGGTGAACTACCCGGATGCCATCAGGAGAGTAGCAGGGATTCCGGAGTCCAAGCGGATCCTTATCGGCATCGCCATCGGCTACCCGGACCCGGACTTCCCCGCCAACAAGCTGCGCAGCACCCGGGAGGAGGTGAGCACCCTCACCATGTGGCGCAGCTCCGTGGAGAAGCCGGTGCCTCCGCCCGCCAGCCCATAGCCGCTCCCCTCGGGGGTCTGGGGGGCCTCGCCCCCATGAGATAGTCCACGGGCGGGTGGGGAAAAACATGCTTGTACCTGGACTCTATAGCCTGGCCTTGTGCTCCCCTTCTCCCCTGTTATAATGTGGTTATTCTGATTTCGGGGCAGATAGCATGACCTTAGCCGAGAGAATACTGGCCGCCCACGCCGGGAAGCAGTCCGTAAGCCCGGGGGAGTTCATCACCGCCAAAGTGGACTTCATCATGACCAACGATGTCAGCGCCCCCCTGGCCATCCAGGAGTTCCGCCGCCTGGGGGTGAAAAAAGTGTTTGACCCCAGCAGGATTGTGCTCCTGGCCGACCACTTCACCCCCAACAAGGACATCCAGGCCGCCGAGCAGGCCAGGGTGATGCGGGAGTTCGTCCAGGAGCAGGGGGTAATCTGGTTTGAATCGGGGCGGCTGGGCATTGAGCATGTGCTGCTGCCGGAGCAGGGCCTGGTGCTGCCCGGGGAGTTGGTGCTGGGGGGCGACTCCCACACCACCACCTACGGGGCCGTGGGGGCCTTCGCCTCCGGCTTCGGCTCCACCGATGTCGCTTGCGCCATGGCCACCGGTGAGACCTGGCTCAAGGTGCCCCCCAGCCTCAAGCTCCTGTACCACGGCGAGCTGCCCCGGTGGGTGGGGGGCAAGGACCTCATCCTGTTCACCATCGGCCAGATAGGGGTGGACGGTGCCCGCTACGCCTCCATGGAGTTTACCGGCGAGGCCATAGCCAACATGTCCATGGACGGCCGCTTCACCATGGCCAACATGTCGGTGGAGGCCGGGGCCAAGGCGGGTCTGTTCTATGTGGACGATAAGACCCTCGCCTATGTGCGCCCCCGGGCCAAGCGGGAGTACCGGGTGATGCACCCCGACTTCGACGCCCAGTACGCCGGGACCTATGAGTGGGATGTGTCCTCCCTGGAGCCCCAGGTGGCCTTCCCCCACCTCCCCAGCAACACCCGCCCCGTGAGCCAGGCGGCCTCGGTGGAAGTGGACCAGGCGGTCATCGGTAGCTGCACCAACGGCCGCATGGAGGACCTGCGCCTGGCGGCGGGGGTGCTGGCGGGCAGGGAGGTGCACCCCCGGGTGCGGCTGGTGGTCATCCCCGGCACCCAGGAGGTGTACCTGGAGGCCATGAAGGAGGGGCTGCTGGAGACCTTCGTCCGGGCGGGGGGGGCGGTTAGCCCCCCCACCTGCGGCCCGTGCATCGGGGGCTACATGGGCATCCTGGCCGCCGGGGAGAGGTGCGTGGCCACCACCAACCGCAACTTCGTGGGCCGCATGGGCAGCCCCCAGAGCGAAGTCTACCTGGCCAACCCGGCGGTGGTGGCCGCCAGCGCCATCACAGGCCACATCACCCATCCTGAGGAGGTGTCCTGATGGTTGAGGACTTCTGGGGCATCCTGGTTCCCACCTTGGTGGGCAAGGTCTTCTACACCCTGGCCGAAAGGCACGAGTTTCGGGTAGAGGAGATGGGCGACC
>JAZGBK010000171.1:0-2638 GCA_036476365.1 Dehalococcoidia bacterium | reverse complement strand
GGTAGCAAAGGCGTGTAGGCCTTCCCACCCAATCCACCCGATGGTTAAATCCGGGGGGCTACGCCCCCGAGTATATGTACCGGGTGGGTAAAGGATAGCCGGTAAACCACCTTGGTAGCCGCCGCGGCAGACCCCAGACCCAAAGGCCACCCCCACCCAGTTATTGCCGGGGGCCTCCAGCTTGTGCTAAACTGAGTTACAGAATCTGGGGAGGAAGCCATGGCTGAACTCACACCCAGGAGAATAGTGGAGGCACTGGATAACCACATAGTGGGGCAGCTACCTGCCAAACGGGCCCTGGCCATCGCCATGCGTAACCGGGAACGGCGCCGGCACCTATCCAACGATATGAAGCGTGATGTGATGCCCAAAAACATCCTGCTCATCGGCCCCACCGGGGTGGGCAAGACCGAGCTGGCCCGCCGGCTGGCCCTGCTCGCAGATGCCCCCTTCACCAAGGTGGAAGCCACCAAGTTCACCGAAGTGGGTTACGTAGGCCGGGATGTGGAGTCCATTATAACCGACCAGGTAGAGACCAGTGTGATGATGGTGTATGACAGGAAGATGCAAGAAGTGGAGTCCAAGGCTGAGAAGCTGGCTTTGGAAAAGCTGCTGGACTACCTGTGCGAGCAACTACCCCACGCCGCTCACCGGGTGGTAGCCAAGGGCCAGCTCTCATTGTTCTCCGGGGAAGAGCCCCGGTCCGGCCGGCGCCTGCCCAGAAAAGGCTCCTCGCGCCAGGCAGTGGCCCGGATGCTCTACAAGCACCAGCTGGAGGACCAGGTGGTGGAGATCGAGGTAAACCAGGACTCCCGCCACGAGATGATGGGCGTGGGTTCCGACGGCGAAGACAGCTCCTGGGAGCAGTTCGTGGACAGCTTTCGCAGCTACGGGGAGCACAAGACCCACCGCCGGGTGCGGGTAAGAGAGGCCCGGCGCATCCTGGCCCGGGAGGAGGCCAACCGCCTTATAGACTTCGAAGACGTCATTGAGGAGGCTGTGCTGCACTGCCAGGAGGACGGTGTGGTCTTCCTGGACGAGCTGGACAAGCTATGCGGCCCCCGCTTGGAGATGGGGAGGGATGTTTCCGGCGAGGGGGTCCAGCGGGACCTGCTGCCACTGGTGGAGGGTACCACGGTGATGACCCGCTTCGGCCCGGTAAAGACAGACCACATCCTGTTCGTAGCCGCAGGCGCCTTCTATCAGAACAAGCCCTCGGACCTTATCCCGGAGCTGCAGGGACGCTTCCCGCTGCGGGTGGAGCTCACCCCCCTCTCCCGCCATGACCTGGAGAGAATCCTGGTGGAGCCCCAGAACTCCCTCACCAAGCAGTACCAGGCTTTACTGGGCACCGAAGGGGTAGAGCTGGACTTCACCGCCGATGGCGTGGCCGAAATGGCCCTGCTGGCCGAGGAAACCAGCAAGCAGCTGGAGAACATAGGTGCCCGTCGTCTGTACACAATAATGGAGCAAGTCCTCGAAGAGCTCAGCTTCAGCGCCCCGGAAAGACGGGGGGAGAAGGTAACCGTGGACGCCGCCTTCGTGCGGGACCACCTTGGGGACCTGGTGAGGAACGAGGACCTCAGCCGCTATATCCTATAGGAGAGGTAATGATTCAGGAGGCAGCAACAGGCGTTTCTATCAAGCTTCTGCTGGAAGCAGGGGCTCACTTTGGCCATCAGACCAGCCGCTGGCACCCGCAGATGAAGCGTTACATTTTCACCCAGCGCAACGGCATCCACATCTTGGACCTGCAGCAGACTGTAGAGCTGCTTGAGAAGGCCAGGGACTATGTGCGCCAAACGGTGGCCGATGGCGGCACCATACTGTTCGTGGGCACCAAGAAACAGGCCCAGGAAGCCGTCGAGCAGGAGGCCCAGCGCTGCAACATGTTCTACGTAAACCAACGCTGGCTGGGAGGTATGCTCACCAACTCTAGCACCATCCAGGCCCGCATAGACTACCTGGTGCGGCTGGAGGACCGGCAGGTCCGGGGCGAGCTGGAGATGCTGCCTAAGAAAGAGGTGATCAAGCTCCAGGAGGAGATGCGGCGGCTTAACCGCCTCATGGGCGGCTACAAGGAGCTCACCTCCCTGCCATCTGCCCTGTTCATAGTGGACCCTGCGCGGGAGAGAATCGCCGTGGCGGAGGCCCGCAAGACAGGTACCCCCGTGGTAGCCATAGTGGACACCAATTGCGACCCCCGCCAGATAGACTACCCCATCCCCGCCAACGATGACGCCATCCGCGCCGTAAGACTCGTCACCTCCAAAATCGCCGATGCTTCCCTGGAAGGTAGCGCCCTCCGGGAGGAGGCCCAGATAACACCTCTGCCCGAAGGGGAAGAGGCCGAGGCACCCGTGTCCTACACCTTCAGCCCGGATGATTTTGACCAAGAGGGCAGGACAGAGCAGGAAGAGCAGAACCAAACGGAAGACCAGGAGGAACCAGTTGCCGATTCCGGTAGCCCTAGTCAAGGAGCTTAGGGAAAAGAGCGGCGCCGGCATCATGGAATGCCGCAATGTGCTGGAGGAGTGTGGCGGGAATATGGAGAAGTCCATGCACATGCTGCGGGAACGGGGCCTGGCCAGTGCGGAGAGGAAGGCCCACCGCGCCACCACACAGGGGTTGGTGGAGA
>JAZGBK010000170.1:0-7569 GCA_036476365.1 Dehalococcoidia bacterium | reverse complement strand
TCCGCCCCTACATCGGGCGGGGGGTTGGGGCCTGATAAAATCTCGGCAGAGCTATCTTACCGAGGTTCAGGGCGTTTATAATGGGGATAGAGATGAGAAAAAGTCTGCTGGCGATAGTAGCCTTGCTCCTGGCGGTGGTGGCGTGTGCCCCTCAGGCCACACCGCCGCTGGCCAGCACCCCCCCCAACCCCACCCCGGAGGCAACACCAGCGGTGCCGGTTGCCGGGGGCCGCACACCCGACGCTGCCGCCATTCCGGCTGCTCCCGGAAGTACCCCCACACCATCCCCACCAGTGATGCCCACCCCAGTTCCCATCCCCACCACCCCGCTGCCGCCACAGCTACTCTCCATCCCCGACATAGTGGACCGGGTGAAACCGGCGGTGGTGGCCATCCTCACCGAGGGCACCCAGCTCGACCTGTTCCTGCAGGCGTTGCCCAGCCGTGGGGTGGGCTCGGGGGCCATCTTCACCTCCGACGGCTTCATCCTCACCAACAACCATGTGGTGGAGGACGCCCAGAGCATAACGGTGGCCCTGCCCCGCAGCCA
The DNA here is from genome assembly GCA_036476365.1 of Dehalococcoidia bacterium. Lineage (GTDB taxonomy): Bacteria > Chloroflexota > Dehalococcoidia > JACVQG01 > JAHKAY01 > JASLQE01. The sequence goes on along the minus strand of JAZGBK010000170.1, from coordinate 7,019 downwards.
CTACTTCCCCGAGGGGGCCATCTTTGAGGGCCGGGTGGTAGGCCGGGACCCCCTCACCGACCTGGCCATCGTCAAGGTGGACGCCCAGGACCTGCCCACCATCCCCATAGGCGATACCCAGAGGCTGAGGGTGGGGGAGTGGGTGATAGCCATCGGCAACGCCCAGGCCCTGCCCGGCGGCCCCACCGTTACCCTGGGCATCGTCAGCGCCCTGGGCCGCTCCGTGGAGACGGGGGACCGGGGCATCGCCCTGCACGACCTGGTGCAGACGGATGCCGCCATCAACCCCGGCAACTCCGGCGGCCCGCTGCTTAACCTATCGGGGGAGATGGTGGGCATCAACACCGCCATTATCCGGGGGGCGCAGAACATCGGCTTCTCCATCTCCACCGTCACCGTCCGCTCGGTGATGGACGAGCTTATCCAGGAGGGCAAGGTGAAGTGGCCGTGGCTGGGGGTGAGGATTACCAGCCTGACACCGGCCCTGGCCAGCGAGCGAGGGTTCCCGGTGGAGCAGGGGGTGGTCATCATCGAGGTGATGCCCGGCACCCCCGCCGCCCAGGCCGGGCTCCGCGACAACGACATCATGGTGAGCCTCAACGGGGAGGACATCCCCGACCTGGAGACTTTCCAGAAGATGATACGCCGCTACCGGGCGGGGGACACGGTGGAGCTGGGCCTGGTGCGGGGCAGCCAGGACATTAGCATTGAGGTGACCCTGGGGGAGATGCCCCTTTAGTTAGTGGGTGCCGGTTGTGCAGGGTCCGTTATGCTGGGCCGTGAAGAAGCACGCAATGTTGACAAGGGCCTTTTCGTGCACTACTATTGGCACGATTACACACCAAGGCGGCAAAAGAAATGCGCAAAGGAGGAAGGCCATGCTGTTTATGATTACGCAGGTACATACGCCGGAGACCTGCCCCATAGATGCTGGCGGGGCAGACACCCTCATTGATAAGAATGCCCAGGGTATTACGGTGAAAGGGCGCTGGGGGGCGTGGAGCCATCACATCGTCTGGTATCTGGTGGAGTCCGATAACCTAACTGCTATCCAGCGTTTTCTGGACCCCGGCATGAAGCGGTGTAATAGCACCGTGGAGCCTGTCGGAGAGGCGCCAATTCAGCGGTAATTCGACCATCGAGGCCGCTGGCTGACAGTGAGGCGACCCGTCCGGTAGCCCGGGGGCAGATGTGCTCCGGGGAAACGCCCGTTTAAGGGGCCCGGCTGACGGCCAGGGTGATTTCCTTCCCCTGCACCTTGTGCGTCTCACTGTGGCCCCCGGTGGCCTCTCCCCGGACGAGCTCCTGGGAGAGGGTCTCCTGCTGGATGTAGGGGGCATACTGCTCCATCACCGCCTCCAGCCCGGCATCGCCCTGGTAGTGGGTGTAGATGCGGTCGGCGATGTCAAAGCCGGCGTTGCGGCGCATGGTCTGCAGCCGGTGCACCACCTCCCGGGCCACCCCCTCGGCCTGTAGCTCCGGAGTGAGCTGGGTGTCCACCGCCACCGTATAGCCTGCCTCCTCGGCCACAGAAAAGCGGTCGCCCTGGCCTACCGCCACCTCTTCCCTCAGGGGCTCCACCGCTTTGACATTGAGCTCCTCCATCACCTGGGGGAGCAGCGGCTCCAGAAGGGGCCACTCCTCCGGCACCCGGGTCTTTACCAGTGCCCGGCCCAGGGGCTGGCGCACCTTTATTTTGGCGGCGCTGCGGGCGGCCCGGCCCAGGCTGGCCACCTTCATGGCCAGGCGGCTGCCCTCCATGAGACCCTGGTCTATGGCCCCGGGGTCGGCGGTGGGGAAGTCGGTGAGGTGCACGCTCTCCGGCGCCTTCTGGTCCACGGAGCGCACCAGGTTCTGGTACATGGTCTCGGCCAGGAAGGGGGTGAAGGGGGCCAGGAGCTTACTCAGGGTTACCAGGCAGCGGTAGAGGGTGTGATAGGCGGCGGCCTTATCGGCGTCGCTCTCGCTCTTCCAGAAGCGGCGTCGGCTGCGCCGCACGTACCAGTTGGAGAGCAGGTCCACGAACTCCTCAATGCGCCGCCCGGCCCGGGTGGGGTCATAGCCGTCCATCTCCGCCGTCACCTGCTGGATGACCTGGTTCAGCTCGGAGAGCACCCAGCGGTCCATGACATGGGCCGAGGTGTCCGGAGGAGTGGGCTGGGGGCTCCAGCCGTCCAGGTTGGCATAGGTGACGAAGAAGGAGTAGGTATTCCACAGGGTGAGCAGGAACTTGCGCACCACCTCCTGGACCATCCCGGCGGAGAAGCGGCGGGCGTTGCCGGGGGGAGAGCCGGCGAGCATGACCCACCGCAGGGCATCGGCCCCGCTCTGCCGTATCACCTGCCACGGCTCCACCACATTGCCCCGGGCCTTGCTCATCTTCTCCCCCTGGGCGTCCAGGATGAGGCCCAGGCAGATAACATTCCGGAAACTGGGCCGGTCAAAGAGCAGGACGGCCAGGGCGTGCAGGGTGTAGAACCAGCCCCGGGTCTGGTCCACCGCCTCGCAGATGTAGTCGGCGGGGAAGTCCCTCTGGAACATCTCCCGGTTCTCAAAGGGATAGTGCCACTGGCCCACGGGCATGGCGCCGGAGTCGAACCAGCAGTCAATGACATCCGGCAGGCGGGCCATGCGGCCGCCGCAGCGGGGGCAGGAGTAGGTTACGGCATCGATGTAGGGCCGGTGCAGGTCCAGGTCGTCCCGCCACCCCTCCACGCCGGGCCTGGAGGCCAGCTCCTCCCGGCCGCCGATGCACTCTTGGTGGCCGCAGCCCCGGCACTCCCAGATGGGCAGGGGGGTGCCCCAGTAGCGCTCCCGGGAGAGCGCCCAGTCCACATTGTTCTCCAGCCAGTCCCCGAAGCGGCCATGCTTGATGTGGGCCGGGTACCAGTTTATCTCCTCGTTACCGGCGATGAGCCGGTCCTTGCGGGCGGTGGTGCGGATGTACCAGGTGCGCTTGGCGTAGTAGAGCAGGGGGGAATCGCACCGCCAGCAGAAAGGGTAGGTGTGGCGGATAACGCCGCTGCGCAGCATCAGCCCCCGGCGCTCCAGGTCCTGGATGATGTCCCCATCGGCCTCTTTGACGAACTTGCCCGCCCAGGGATAGCTGCCGGTGAAGTTCCCCGCCAGGTCCACCGGCTGGACGAACAGGAGGCCCCTTTCCCGGCCCACCTGGTAGTCTTCCTCACCGAAGGAGGGGGCGTTGTGGACTATGCCCGTCCCGTCCTCCATGGAGACGAAGTCGGCGGTGATAACGGGGTAGCTGGAGGAAGGTGAGGCAGGCTCCAGGGCACCGCCCTCTTGGAACTGCCATACCTCGGCACCGGAGTCGGCCGGGGGGTACAGCGGCTTGTAGAGCAGTCCGGCCAGGTCGGCACCCCGGACTGTCTCCACCCGCCGCCAGCCCTCCGGCCCCAGCACCGCCTCGGCCAGGGCCTCCGCCAGGATGTACCTCTCGGCCCGCCCCTCGTCCTCCACCTGGGCCACCACATACATCGCCTCCGGGGCCACGGCCAGGGCGGTGTTGGCGGGCAGCGTCCAAGGCGTGGTCGTCCAGGCGATGAAAAATGTCTTCAGGTCTATCCCCAGACGGAGCCGCTGGGCAAGGTTGCTTAGATGCGGCGGCTGCTCGGACTCACTTAGAAGCTCCAGCTTGATGTACACCGAGGGGTCCGGGGCGTCCTCCCGGTATCCCAGGGCCACCTCGTGGGAGCTGAGGCTGGTGCCACAGCGGGGGCAGTGGGGGGCCACCCGGTGTCCCTGGTAGATAAGCCCCTTGTCCCAGAGCTGGCGCACTATCCACCACCCGGACTCCACATAGTCGTCGGTGAGGGTGATGTAGGGGTGCTCCATGTCCACCCAGAAGCCGATGCGCTCGGTGAGGGCCTCCCACTCCTTCAAGTAGCGGAAGACGCTCTCCCGGCAACGGGCGTTGAAGCGGTCCACCCCGTAGTCCTCAATGGCCGTCTTGGAGGCCAGGCCCAACTCCTTCTCCACCTCCAGCTCTACGGGCAGCCCGTGGCAGTCCCACCCCGCCCGGCGCAGGGAGTAGAAGCCCTTCATGGTCTTGTAGCGGGGTATAACATCCTTGAACACCCGGGCCAGCACATGGTGGATGCCGGGGCTGCCGTTGGCGGTGGGGGGCCCCTCGTAGAAGGCGAAGTTGGGCCCTCCCTGGCGCAGCTCCAGGCTTTTGGCGAAGGTCTGCTGCTCACGCCACAGGCGGAGGACCTCCTCCTCCAGGGCGGGGAAGTCCACCCGGCTACCAACGGGTGTGAAAGGCAAGTCCGTCCCCTCCGTATGAAAAAAATCCCGTCGGCGACGGGACTGGATAGCTACTACGGGGCCAAGCCCGTCTTAGCTTACCAAGGCCCCCCCTTAGTGTCAACCCGGGCACCTGTAAGGCCCCCCTGCGGCCGTTTTCATTGGCGGGCGGGTGGGAGGACTCCTTTCCCCACAGCACCGGGCAGTGGTAGTATGAGGCCACGGTTTCGAGAGTTGCTTTCGGGGGGGAAGATGGAATTCAGTCACACCCAGGCCCATCAGGAGCTGCGGGCCCAGGTAAAGGGGTTCCTGCAACACGAGCTTACCGATGAGGTGCGGGAGGAGGTTGATGGGGGCCAGGAGGTGGGGGAGGCATGGTGGGGTTTCCTGCGCCGGCTGGGGGAGCGGGGCTGGGTCGTCCCCACCCTCCCCCCGCAGTACGGCGGGCTGGGGGCTTCCCACCTGGAGCACTTCATCATCGCCGAGGAGCTGGGCTATGCTGGAGCGCCCGGCATGGAGGTAACCGCCGGTGGCCCTCAGTGCCTCATCGCCGGGAACATGGTGGCCCCGGCCCTGCTCCGGTTCGGCACCCCGGAGCAGCGGCAGCAATACCTGCCCCCAATAGCCCGGGGGGAGACGGAGTTCGCCATCGGCTTCACCGAGCCCCACGCCGGCTCCGACCTGGCCTCCCTGGAGATAAGGGCGGCACCCAGCGGCCCGGACTATATCCTCAGCGGGGAGAAGATGTTCAGCACTGCCGCCCACTACTCCCACTATCACTGGCTGGCGGCCCGCACCGACCCGGAGGCACCCAGGCACCGGGGTATCTCTCTGTTCGTCGTAGACCTCCGCAGCCCCGGCATCACCATCCGCCCCATCTGGACCATGAGCGGGCTGAGGACCAACCAGGTGTTCTACGACGAGGTGCGGGTGCCCGGAGAGAACCTGGTGGGGGAGCTGGGGCGGGGCTTCTACCACATCGCCACCACCCTGGACTACGAGCGCATGTACACCGTCAGCGGGCTCCGGCGCACCCTGGAGATGGTTATTGAGTGTGTAGCGGGCGGGGCATTGGGGCCGGGGGTGCGCCACCGCCTGTCGAAGCTATCGGTAAGGCTGGAGGTGGCCCGGCTGTTCTCCTACCGACTGGCGTGGGTGCTGGACAAGGGGCTGGTGCCCAGCTACGAGGCCTCCATGCTCAAGGTGCTGGCCGCCGGGATGGCGCAGGGGATAGCCCACATCGGCCTTCAGGCCCTGGGACTGGCCGGTCAGCTAAGGGCGGACTCGGGGTGGGCACCGCTCCGGGGGAGGCTGGAGCACCTCTACCGCCACTCCGTGTTCGCCTCCATCGGCGGCGGCACCTCGGAGGTGCAGCGCAACATCGTGGCTATCCGCGGCCTGGGCCTGCCCCGGGCTTAACGGGCCCGGATTCCCGCAGGAACAGGCTGGCCTCCACCACCCCTCCCGGGGGCACCACCACGAAGTCGGGGCCAGGCCGGGGGCGGTGCCCCTGGGCCAGCAGGCGGCGCACCAGGGTATCCGCCCCGGTGCACTCCTGGTACTCCAGGCCGCAGAGGGCGGCCACCCGGCGGGCGTAGGGGCCGTAGCGGGCAAAGTCCGCCTTACGGGCGGCCACAAACAGCAGCCGCCTGTAGTGGCCGAACTGGGTGTCAATGAGCCAGCGGGCCGTCTCGGGGTCGTATTTGTGAAGGTAGCCCTCGTACTCCTTCAGGGGGTCGCTGCCCCCCTCTATCCATCCCTTGCTCAGGTAATAGGTGCCAGGCTGGCGGGAGGTCTCCTCCAGGTAGCGCTGATAGGAGCCCAGCAGGAAAGAGATGCAGTCGTCCACCCGGGGGACAATTAGCGTGTGCCCCCCCGCCCTCAGCCCCACCAGGCCGTTGCCACACAGCCCGTAGCCCAGGAGGATGACCGCCCCGGGGGGCGCCCGGTCTATTTGCTCCTGGATGGCGGGGGCCAGCTTCTGGGGCACCCGGTGCAGCCCGTACTCCAGGAAGACGGCCCCGGTGTCGCTCAGCCGCTGGCGGAACAGGTCCTCCAGCACCTTGCAGGCGATGACAACGCTACTGCTCATATCCCCCTTGCTGTTCCCACACTTTATCAAAGGTTGGCCCCCAAGGAAAGAGGGCGGGCAAAAAATAGCTGGTAAGCGGCCTGTTGCCTTTTATCTTTACAAAACGGGCTGTTTCGGCCCATAATCTATCAGTTGACAGGCTGGTGGGCGTGTAGTAGAATTGTTGATTAGTTTAGTCAATTTAGTAGGCTGCTTTCTGCGGAGGTTGGGATGATGAACTTGGTCTATATGGACCACGCCGCCACTACCCCGGTGCACCCCCAGGTGCTGGAGAAGATGCTACCCTACTTCTCGGAGCACTACGGCAACCCCTCCAGCGTCTATACCCTGGCCCAGGAGTCCCGGGGGGCGGTGGAGGAGGCCCGCCAGAAGGTGGCCGATGTGCTGGGGGCCTCGCCCCGGGAGATTGTGTTCACCAGCGGCGGCACCGAATCCGACAACGCGGCCATCAGGGGCGTGGCCTGGGCGCTCCGTCAAAAGGGCGACCACATCATCACCTCCAGCGTGGAGCACCACGCTGTAAAGGACACCTGCGAGCAACTGGACAAGCTGGGCTTTAAGCTTACCGTGCTTCCCGTGGACAACTCTGGCATGGTGAGGGTGGAGGATGTGGAGAAGGCCATCACCGATAAAACGGTGCTGGTGACCGTTATGATGGCTAACA
>JAZGBK010000017.1:0-2807 GCA_036476365.1 Dehalococcoidia bacterium | reverse complement strand
CCTGTGTCCTGCAGGACCTGTTGAAGGGGCGGCCCACCGAAATAGGCGGCTATCTCAATGGACTCGTAGTCAAGAAGGGCCGGGAGGTCGATGTGCCGACACCCCTCAACGAGGTGGTCACTTCCCTGATCGGGCAGATAGAAGAAGGCAAGCTGCGGCCGGACCGCTCCAATTTGGAGATGCTGGACAGGTACATGTGAGAGGCAGCCTGCCTGGCGCTAATGGAGAGAGTGCCTTTACCAGGCGTATCCCCAGTAGCCGCTATTTCCGCGAGGGTAGGGCCACGGTGGCCTTGCCCGGGGTGATTATCTCCCCGTTCTGGTTCTCCACCCACACCTCCAGGTCCACCAGGTTGTCCCCTTCGTGGCCGTACTTTTTCACCACCCGCCCCCGGCTGGTGACGGTATCGCCCTTGTAGTTTATCCGCCGGTACTGGCAGGACACCCGCTTAATCCTCCCCGAATCGCCTATCCAGGCCCGCAGCATGTTGTGGAGATGGGAGAAGCTGAGGTGGCCCATGGCCAGCACCCCTTTCTCACCACGCTGCTTGGCAAACTCATCATCCATGTGGACATAGACGAACTCATCGTTCACGGCGGCGAACCGGTTCCAGTACATCAGGTCGGTGGTCCTCTGGAAAGGAGGCACCTCCTGCCCCTCGCTCACATCTTCAAAATAGATGTCTATCCCTGCCATGACTACTCCTCCTCAGCTTTCCAGCACTACTACCCGGGTACCCCGCTGGGTCTTCACCAGCTCGTCCCGCTGGTTGGTCCACCGTGTCTCGGACACCAGGAACAGCAGGCGGCCGGTGCGGCCGGTGCGCTGGTAGACCTCCGCCACGGTATCGGCGGCGGTGATGATGTCGCCGGGACGGATGGGGGTGAAATACTCGGCATCGCTGCCGCCGTTGAAGGTCCGGGCGCTATCCGGGACGGTGACGCCGCAGGGGAACCGGCCTGGGCCCTCTATCGGCCAGGCAAAGGGGTTGAAGTCCTCGGGGGCCACAATACCCCCCCAGGAGGTCTGCCGGGCATACTCCTCATCCCAGAACAGGCGGGGTGGCTTCTCCGGCCAGTAGACGGCGATGGCGTGTTTGCGGATGTCGGAGAGGGACACCGGCGGCGCTGTCACCCGGTATATCTCCCGGCCAACCGTGGCCTCAATCTCCTCAAGGGTAGGCATTTTTTCCACTGCTGCCTCCTATTATCAGGATACCGCTTGGAATATCGGACCGTCCCGGTATGGGACTTGTTCCGGCGCTCGGTGACACATCAGCATTGCCCTGCGGGTATTGTAGCAGAATTGCTGGCAGGTGAGGCGGTTCATCCCGCTTGTGTTTGACAGCGGCGGGGCGGCTCATGAATAATGGGCGCTGGGTAGAGCCATAACTGTAAACTTGTGGGAGGTTGCATATGGATGAGAAGCCGCGCCACCGCCAGGGAGTAAAGACTGCCGTGCGCTCCATAGAGGGCGCTATGAGGTCCATCGGCGCCCGGCATGAGACCAGCCCGGAGCAGCAGATTGAGAACATAAGGCAAAACGGTATCTACTATGCTGCCCCTACCTTGCGTAGCAGCATTATCGGCGGGCTGGAAATCCGGACCAAGCGGGGAAGCGCTGAAAATCTGGTGGTCATCGGCTGCGCCTGTTTTGGCACTGCCCTGCCGTTGCGCTCCTACTCTTTGCTGCTGCAACGGCTGGGGGTGGACTATGTGTTCTTGGAAAAGGAATACTGCTGCGGGGCACCACTCCTTCATGGTGCTGTGGTGGCAGGAAAGGATACCGCCCCGGCGGACAAGGCCATCCAGGAGTTTCTGGGGATGAATGTGAGCCAGGCCCGGGAGCGCGGGGTCAAGAACATACTTTACTTCTGCATCTGGTGCGCTTATCTCGGTAAGAGGTTCTACTCCGATTGTGGGATAAACCAGATGTATGCCTTTGACATTCTGGCCGAGCGGCTGGTGGGAGCCGACCTGCGCCTGGACATGAGCGTGGGCTACTTTGGCGGCCTCTCCCATCGCCGCCCGGTTTATGTTCCGGAGCAGAACTTTGACCTGGACTGGTCAAGCTACCGTGGCCTGTTAGACCAGGTAAAGGGCCTGCGTGTGGTAAAAATCCCCAAGTATTGCTGTCAGATAGCGCCGCAGGCCATTTTTGACAGGGCCAGGAGCGAAGGGGTAAACACCCTGGTGGTGGACTGCATAGTCTGCTATGGCAACCTGGTGCGCAAGGCCCCCAGAATGGCCCCGGGCATGAGGGTCAAGTACCTTTCAGACATCCTGCTGGCTGCCCTGGAACACGATGAACGGGTACTGGACTGGCTGTAAACCTCCAGATACATGTTGATGGTCTGACCCCGGCCTCGCTGCCATGCCTGTCCTCTAACCGGACCGTAGGAGATGGTTGGCGGGCCGTCGTGGACGAAAGGTAAAACTCCGACTCGGACTTTCGAGAAGGCCTTTGCCCTGCCTCGTTGACCCCGAGGTTCGAGTCCTGGCCGCCGGGGCATCGCATACAGAAACCAGAACTCACCCAATCTTTGAGCTCAGGCTGCGCCTGGTCGCCTAGGACCCGTGTAGGGCCCTCTATTAGTTGCCACCGGTGATGGCGTTGCCGCGGCCTCTATGGGTCGCCGCTGATGGTACTGTTGGTGATATCCATCTGGCCACCGCTGGAGATGCCGCCGCCTAACTCCCCCGCCGTATTGCCGCTGCCCGTGCTGTCGGTCAGGGTTAGCTTGCCGGAGTTTAAGATGCCGCCGCCCGTGGAGCCCGCCGAATTGTCGCTGACGGTGCTGTCGGTCA
>JAZGBK010000169.1:0-5438 GCA_036476365.1 Dehalococcoidia bacterium | reverse complement strand
GCGGCCGACCCCACCTGCTGGTGGAACCCCGAGGCCAAAGAGCGCTACTGGGAGTAAGCAGGGAGCCATGGCTGAGACACAGAAGGTCTTTGACAAGCAGCTAACGCCCGAGGGCATCTTTATGAGCTATGAGAGCCCGGCACGGCGCAAGGCGGCGGAGGATGGTGTCCCCTACCACCTGGATATCGAGCTGCTGGACCGCTGCACGGGCGGCTGCCTCTACTGCTTCCAGGGCTCCACCCCCAACGGCACCCGGCTCATCCCCAAAGAGAGGCTGTTCCGGCTGCTGGACGAGGGGGCCAGCCTGGGCACACGGCAGGTGCTGTGGCAGGGTGGGGAGCCCCTCTACTATCCCTGGCTCTTTGAGGCCTCGGACTATGCTGCCGAGAAGGGGATAAGGTGCGCCTTCTTCACCAGCGGCATCCCGCTCACCCCCAAGAAGTGCCGCCAGATAGTGAAGCAGTCCAACTTGCAGCAGGTCTCCGTCAACATCAATACCATAAGCCCGGAGAACTTCGCCCGGCAGCACAGCAATCCCAAGGTGCTTCAGGCCAAGATAGATGGCTACCGCAACCTCCTGGAGGCCGGCTTTCCGCCGGGACGGGTCTTCCCCTCGCTGTGCCTAAGCCGGGTCTCGGCGGAGACGGTGGAGGAGACCATTGACTGGCTGGTGGATGAGATGAAGGCCCCCTTCGTGTTCCTGTTTCCCTTCATCCCCTGGGGCTTCGGGCGGGACCACCCCGAGTGGGAGCCCAGCCTGGAGCAGGTACAGCGGGCCTACGAGTACCGGGCCAAGAAGAGCAGCCCATTGTGGAACCAGATAGGCTCCACAGACTGCCCCGTCACCCACTGTCGCATGAAGTGCTATATCTTCTCCGATGGCACGGTGCTGCCCTGCAACTTCTGTACCCACATGGTGGCGGGGAACATCTATGAGGAGAGCTTCGTGGACATCCACGAGCGCCACCGGGACATGCTCCATTTCAAGACCATCAACATCAAGGGGAAGTGCGCCGCCTGCGAGTATAACGACCACTGTTTCGGCTGCCGGGGCAAGGCGTGGAACTACCTGGGGGATGTGGAGGAGAGCGACCCCAAGTGCTGGCGGAACCCGGCTGCCCCCCAGTATGTGTGGGCCATGAAGGGCAGTGAGCCAGCCGCCCGCAGGGCGTGCTAAGGCAGAGGCCGCCACTTAGGCAGCGTTACCCCGGGGGTGACATCCTCAAACACCACCTCCACCGGCATCCCACCCCTGATGGCGCCGGCATCGCAGTCAATCAGGTTGCCGGGGATACGCAGCCCTTCCTGCTCCTCCAGCTCCACCACCGCCACCACATACGGCACCTCACCGGCGAAGGCGGGATGGATGTTGCGGGTCACCACTATCCAGCTATAGACCTTTCCCCTGCCGCTGACTTTAGTCCAGGTGAGGTCCCCGGAGTTGCAGTGGGGGCAGGTGGGGCCGGGGAAGAAACGGTACCTGTGGCACCGCTGGCACCTCTGGACCAGTAGCTGGTGCCGCTTACACCCCTCCCAGAACGCCGCTGTGTCGGCATCCACTTGCGGCAGGGGCTTCTCGTAGCTCATCCCGGGCTACTTCCTCAGTATGAGGGCGGAGCCCATAGAGGCCCCGTAGCCCGTCACCAGGGCTATCTCCGCATCCCGGACCTGGCGGGGGCCGGCGTCCCCCCGTAGCTGGCTGACCGCCTCGGGGATATGGTTCATGCCGTGGATATAGCCCTCGGAGAGCAGGCCGCCGTGGGTATTCACCGGGAGCTCTCCTCCCAACCCGATGCGGCCCTCTGCTACGAAGGCCCCCCCTTCCCCCTTGGAGCAGAAGCCGAAGTCCTCCAATTGCACCAAGAGGGAATAGGTGAAGCAGTCGTAAATCTCGGCCACATCTATGTCCTTGGGGGTGATGCCCGCCATGGCGAAGAGGCGGGGGGCGATGTACCTGGCGTAGCACTCGGAGTGGTCGGCCCACTGGTTGGGCCAGGGGCTCATACTGGCCAGGGGGCCAGCACCCTGGGCGGCCGCCATGATGTATACCGGGCGGTGTCTCAGGGCCTGGGCCCTTTCGGCAGTGGTGACCACCACGGCACAGGCACCGTCGGTCTCCAGGCAGATGTCCAGGAGGCGAAAAGGGTCAGCAATCATGGGGGAATCCAGATAGTCGTCAATGGTTATGAGGGTACGCTTCATGGCCCTTTCATTTAGCGAGGCGTGCTGGCGGCAGGTGGCGGCGATAGCCCCCAACTGCTGGCTGGTGGTGCCGTATTTCACCATATGCCGGCGGCACCACATGGCGATTATCTGGGGTGCGCTGACCCAGCCGTAGGGCAGCATGAACTGCCCCTCGGTGCCGCAGTAGTCCTCCATAGGCCCGGCCTGGCCCCAGCGGGTGCCCGACCGGCCGTTCATGGCCCGGTAGCACACTACATAGTTAGCCGTCCCCAGGGCGACCGCCTGGGCGGCGGCCATCACCGTCATGCACCCCCCCGGCCCACCCATGCGCAGGTCCAGGCTGTAGCGCAGCTCCGGCACCCCCAGGTTGCTGGCCACAGTGACCGAGGGCACGGAATCACCGACCTCGTAGCAGGCCATCCCATCGATGTCCCGGCTGGTCAACCCGGCATCCTCTATAGCGTTCCGGCAGGCCTCCACCGCCAGGTGAAGGACGCTCACCCCGGAAGCCTTGCTGAACCTGGTCCAGCCGATACCGGCTATGGCCGCCCTGTCCCTCCAGTTCTCCATCCGCTGCCTCCAGAGCTTAGCTCATGGGCCAGGGCCTGCCGGTGGGGCCGGGTTCACCAGCCCGGCAGATAGGGTGCGGGGGACGGCTTCCACCAGCTCCTCCAGGGTCCACATCCCCTCTTTGTAGAGGGTTTTCACCGGCGCCGGTTCGGGGTAGAGGGCGATTTCCCCCCCGGCCACAAAGAACACACAGCCGTTTATGCCAGCGGCTTCATCGGTGGCCAGATAGGCCACGAAGGGGGCCACCTCCTCCGGCTTGAGGCGCTCGTGCTCCAGTTCCCGGGAGAGCACCCCCCCGCTGATGCCCATGGCCCGCGCCCGCGCCACGCTGGCCTGCATCTCCGGATTCAGGGTCATGCGGGTGCCGGCCCGGGGCCGGATGGCGTTGCAGGTCACCCCATACCTGCCCATGTCCCGTGCTACGGACCGGGTGAAGCCCACGATGCCTTCCTTAACTGCGCTGTAGTTGGCCATCCCAGCCACCCCCAGCCCCGCCGACGAGGAGGTGTTTATTATCCGCCCGCTGCGCTGCTGCCGGAACCACCGGCAGGCCTGGTGGGTGCAGAAGAAGGTGCCATAGAGGTGCACCTTTACCACATCGTCCCACTCCGGCTCTGTCATGTTGTACACCATGCGGTCCCGAAGGATGCCAGCGTTGTTGACCAGGATGTCCAGCCGTTCAAACTGGTCCAGGGCACCGCGGATAATCCGCTCGGCTCCCTCCCAGGTGGCCACCGTATCGTGGCTGGCGATGGCAATGCCTCCGGCCCGGCGAATTTCCTCCACCACCTGGTCCGCGGGCGACGGTGAGGAGCCGGCGCCGTCCTTCTCTCCGCCGTAGTCGTTGACCACCACCCGGGCACCCTCCGCTGCCAGTGCCAGGGCCTCCGCGCGGCCGATGCCCCGGCCAGCACCGGTGACCACCGCCACCTTATTCTTTAAGTGCTGCGGCAAACGCTGCGGCATTGCTTGAGCACCTCCTGTTTCGGTGTATCTCCGTTGACCCCCGTCATGGTACCAGCGCAGCCCTGGAGACCTTCCCCTGGTCGGCCAGTGCAAAGGCCTCGTTTATCTGCTCCAGGGGGAACTTGTGCGATATCAGGCGGTGGAAGGGGTATTTCTCCCTGTTGGCCTTCAGGAAGTCCAGGGCCCTGGGAACGACCCACGGCTCATAGGTTACCACCCCCACCAGTCTCCGGCTGAACGACACTATGAGTGAGGGGTCTATCTCCGCCATGAGACCGCGGCTGATATTGCCGATGAGGAGATAGCTGCCCCCTACTTTCACCATACTTAGGCCCTCGGGGACTACCTGGGGGAAGCCCGCCAGGTCGGCCACCACATCGGCCACCCGGCCCCCGGTCAGCTCCCGCACTCTGGCTATGCGCTCCCGAGAACTGGGATACTCCTCCATGCTGATGACGTGGTGAGCGCCGAATGCCTTAGCCAGCTCCAACCTGTCCTGGAAGCGGTCGATGACTATCACCTGGGAGGCCCCCATCTCCCGGGCCACGGCGGTGGCATAGATACCCAGGCCCCCCGCCCCCTGGAGGACTACGGTATCCCCCACGGATACCCCCACCTTATAGAGGCCATACATCACCTCGGCCAGGGCGCAGTTCAGCGGGGACACCATCTCATCCCTGAGCTCATCGGGCACCTTGAACACAGTGTGACGGGGCGGCAGGTAGTAGTATTCGGCGTAGGCCCCGATGAAGTGGGGAAACTGGTCACAGGGGATACGCCAGCGCTCCCGGTTGTTGAGGCAGGCGGCACGGTTGCCGCTAAGACAGGCAGGGCACCTCTCACAGGGGAAGAAATAGGGATAGACCACACGGTCTCCCTCGGATAGAGGCTGCCCCATGGAGTCGGTGCTCACACCTTTGCCCAGCCGGAATACCTCTCCCGTCATCTCGTGTCCCATGATAGAGGGGACCACCCGCCACTCGGCGTCGCCCCTCCAGTAGTGGAGGTCTGAGCCACAGATGTTGGCCAGCCTCACCTTGATGAGGATGGCCCCTGGCTCCACCTCGGGAAGGGGTAGCTCCCACATCTCCATGGGGGAACCCTGTTTGGTGAGTACGGCTGCCCTGCCCTTCATGTGTCACCTCCAGCCCGGTTTGCGACTATTTTAGCATGGGGGCACAGACGAAGCACCACATGACTCCGGCAAGCCCCGCCGTGGTATCCAGGCAGTGTCCTGCCGATAGCACCTCAGGGGATTCACCTTCCACCATATTGCCACACTACTGGCAAACGTGTATGGTCTGCTGTCCCTTGAGCTGGCCCCTGGGTGTGGGAATGGGCCAACGGACCATCCACCTGTTGGGCTGAGAGCGGCAAAGGCTTGGACGCGAACTTGACAAGCAAGCTACTGCAGGCGGGTTGCTGGGCTATCCTCTGAGCTTTTGCAATGTCAAGGCAACGTTCCTGCCGAAGTTCCACGCTGTCTGCATGCCTTCTTCGTCGGCTGACACCTGACCCTTCTCCCGACCGAAGGCAATATTCCAATAGGTTGACCCAGGGATCACCATCCCCAGAATCTGGAACCAGAATGTGAGCTCAGCCAGGGTGAAGTTGTGGCCGGCCCGCCGCGCCACTACCAACCCACCACCCACTTTGCCACTGAACGGGCCGCCGTTGTTGCGGCTGATGTAGCCAGCGCGCTCCATAAATGCCTTTGC
>JAZGBK010000168.1:0-4346 GCA_036476365.1 Dehalococcoidia bacterium | reverse complement strand
TAACATGAGTGCAGAACTGGTCATGGCGCTGGCGGGCTTCGCCGCCCTGCTTCTCACCTGGGTGGTGCTGCCCATACCCTCACGCCGCAAGTAGCTATAGCGGACGGGCAAGAGGCAAATTCAGCCTGGGGACGGCTGGACAAGGGAGGTATGCACAAAGCAATGACACCTAAGGAAGTAATGGAGCTCATTCAGAAGCGGGGCCTCAAGATGGTGGACCTGAAGTTCGTGGACCTGCCCGGGATGTGGCAGCATTTCTCCATCCCTGCCGCTGCCTTCGAAGAGGAGGTCTTTGAAGAGGGGGCGGGCTTCGACGGCTCCAGCATCCGGGGCTTCCAGAGCATCGACGAGAGCGACATGCTGCTGATTCCCGACCCCGACACGGCCATCGTGGACCCGGCATGTGAGGTGCCCACCTTGAGCCTCATCTGCGACATCAAGGACCCCATTACCGGTGAGTGGTACAGCCGGGACCCCCGCTATGTGGCCAAGAAGGCCGAGGCCCACCTGAGACAGGCCGGCATCGCCGATACCAGCTACTGGGGGCCGGAGCTGGAGCACTTCCTGTTCAACAGCATCCGCTTTGACCAGGACACCCGCTCCGGCTTCTACTTTATTGACTCCTTTGAGGGCATCTGGAACTCGGGCAAGGACGAGGCCGCCAACCTGGGCTACCGGCCCCGCTACAAGGAGGGCTATTTCCCCGTACCCCCCACCGATAAGCTGCAGGACCTGCGCTCCCGGATGGCCCTGACCATGATGGAGGCCGGCATAGACCTGGAGGTGCACCACCACGAGGTAGCCACCGCCGGGCAGGGCGAGTTTGACATGAGATTCGACTCCCTGACCCGCATGGCGGACAAGGTGATGCTCCACAAGTACATCATCAAGAATGTGGCCGCCAAGAACGGCCTGACGGCCACCTTCATGCCCAAGCCGCTCTTTCAGGACAACGGCTCCGGCATGCACACCCACATGAGCCTGTGGCGGGACGGCACCAACCTGTTCTACGATGAAAAGGGCTACGCCCTCATCAGCCAGATGGCCAAATACTACATCGGCGGGCTGCTGGCCCACTCCCCGGCCCTGCTGGCCTTCTGCGCCCCCACCACCAACTCATACCGGAGGCTGGTGCCAGGCTACGAGGCGCCCATTAACCTGGTGTACTCCCAGCGCAACCGCAGCGCCTGTGTACGCATCCCCATGTACTCCACCAACCCCAAGACAAAGCGGGTTGAGTACCGGCCCCCGGACCCCCTGGCTAACCCCTACCTGGCCTTTCCCGCCATGCTCATGGCCGGCCTGGACGGCATCCGGCGCAAGATTGACCCCGGGGAGCCGGTTGATGTGGACATCTACGAGCTGGGGCCCGAGGCGGCCTCCAAGATAAAGTCCACCCCCGGCTCCCTGGAAGAGGTGCTCAACGCCCTGGAGGCCGATAGCGATTTCCTGCTGGAAGGCGGGGTGTTCACCGACGACCTGCTGGAGATGTGGCTATCCTACAAGCGAAAGCGGGAGGTGGACCCGGTGCGGCTGCGCCCCCACCCCTGGGAGTTCCACCTGTACTACGATGGATAGGCCATAAATAGGGAAATCTTCCCAGCCGTCCCATCCCTGTGACCGCCGGGGGGTCCTCCCCTCACCCCAACACCCCACCAAGGGGCCCCCCGGGCGGGCTCGCCGTCTCCCCCGGCTATAGCTTCTGCAGGCCCATCACCGCCATGATGCGCTCAAAGGACTCCACCATCTCCGTCATGCCACCCTCACGGGGGTCCTGGGCGCTGGACTCGTAGCTGCCCACGGCCAGCCCGGCCTCCTTGAGGGCCAGCTTGGCCTCGGATAGGCCCACCGCCTCCCCGGGGCAGGAGCGGTTGAAGTGGAGGATGACCCCGTCGCAGTGCCACGCACGGGCGAAGCGCAGCAGGTCGTCAATCTTGGCCTGGGTGTTGTACATGTCCACCAGGGAGAACAGCACCAGCTCGGCCAAGGCCTTCAGGGCATCCTCCCGGGTGCGCAGGGGCCGGCCCCGCTCCTGAGGGGTCAGCCCCGGCTCCAGGCCGCCATCGGCAGTCACCTGGAACAGCCCCAGCAGCCTGGCATAGGTCCACATGCCCACCCACACCGCACCGTAGAACATCTCGGTGTACTTCACCCCGCTGATGGCGTACCACGGCGGCATCTGGTCGGTCATCACCCGGGCCCTCTCGGAGGCCACGGCGGCAATCTTGTTATCCACCCGGTACTTCATCTCATCCCGCAGGGTCTTGAGGAACTCCAGGGCCACCGGCTCGTGGCGCCGCATCAGGGGCACCGCCATAATGCTGGCCTTGGAGCGCACATTCATGGGAGCGGGGACGGCACCGTTGAGCAGGCATATCTCCGCCCACAGCTTCTGGCTTTGAAGCGTGATATCGGTGGCCTGCAGCAGCCTCTCGTCATCGTACTTCCTGCCGGTCACCCTCTCCATCCACTGGATGCCCTCCTGGAACTGGGCCACCAGATAGTCTATTCGGGCCTGGGTGCGGAAGCCGGGGTCGGCCAGGGGCACCTCCACTATGAAGATGGGCACGCCCAGGTGCTCGGCCTTCACCTGGTACCAGCGGCCCCGGGCCTCGCAATCGTGCGGGGTGAAGATGATGTCCGGCCTGGGGTAGGGGCCGCCGAAGAGGTACTGGTCCATGAACATGGAGCCGACATCGTTGCGGAAGTAGCCGCAGGTGTCCCGGGCGAAACCCCTGGCCTCCACCGTCTCCAGGGCCCTGATGCTGAACTCGGTGTTGTTGGCCACATTGGCGGCATAGACATCGGTGCCGAAGGGGACCACATCCCCCAGACCGGCGCACAGAGCCACCGGGAACAGCACATAGCCGTCTATCAGCAGCTTGCCCTGCTCCCGGGCACTCATCACATTGCGCCAGTGCTCCTGGCGTAGCTCCTGCCCCCGCTGGAAGCACTCCAGCGGCCGGGACTCGTACTGGGCGACTGTCACGGCGACACCTCCCGCCTCATATCTCCAGCTCTATCATCTCCAGAAAGGCCTCAATCCGGCTACTCATAGGCCCCACATTCATGGCCAGGTCATACTCCAGGAAAAGGCTGGGGATGCCCTCCTCCCGGAGCCGGGCCTGGAGGGGTGGGATTTCGTACTCAAAGGGCTCGCAGAACTTCTGCTGCAACAGGACCACCCCCTGGACATCGTAGTCCCGGGCGATGCCCACCACATGCTCCAGCCGCTGCCGCTGGGGGATGTCCTTGGCCGGGCAGCGGGGCCTCTCTATGTAGCGGGTGGCGATGGCCCTTAGCAGGTCTCCATCGGGGGCCACATCGTTCCAGAAGTAGCGGCTGCCGGAGCAATGGTCGTCGGCCACCACCAGGCCACCCTTGGACTCCATCAGCGCCACCAGGTCGGCATCGTCGTTCTCGGTGCCCACCAGCATGAGCCGGACGCCGGGCTGGGGAGGGTCGGGGCGGGAGTCCAGCCCGGAGAGCAAGTCGGAGAGCAGGGCGCTGTGCTCCCGCTTGTCCATCACCTGAGAGGCCAGGGCCACATACATGGCCTCCTCCCCCGAGATGGGCGGCCGCTCCGCCCTGCGGGTCTGGTATAGCTGCCGCATGAGGCAGCGGTTGGCGTTATATACCTCTACCGCCTCACTCAAGGCGGCCTCGGTGATGGGCTGGCCGGTCCACCCCTCCAGGGCCTCCTTGAAGGCCCCCAGCTCCCCCACCAGGAAGTCCCGTGCCGCCCCCAACTGGGGTATGGCGGGCATGCCGATGTAGTAGCTGAAGGGAAGGGGTATATGCTTCTGCCACGAGGTGAAGGTGTTGCGGATGTGCATGCAGCTACGGGCCTTCACCAGCCCGTCCAGGTAGCTGTAGCGGCCCTGGAGCCCCTGGGCCAAGACATCCCGGCAGAAGGGGCAGAAGATACTGAAGATGTGGGGCTCCGTAACATCCTGGGGCTGATGGCTGCCCAGCACCCGCACCGGCAGCATACCGGCGGCGTAGAGCAGCTCCTCGGGCACATAGGTGCACAGGTAGCCCACCACCCGGCCCCCGGTGCGGGCCTTCCACTGCCGGGCGTAATCGTGGCGACCGTTTACAGCCTGGACGAACGGCTCAATCATGCCCTCTCCCCAGCCGTCTGATAGCCGACATTTTACGCCCGCCGGGGGGCACGGTCAAACCAGGGGAGTGAGGCCGTTTAGCCAGCATTTTCATTGCCGCCTTTCCGCCCGGTACATAGATTCGGGGGCTTCGTCGTGAACTCTGTCGAGCAGCTACGCCCTTCTCTGGAAGGGCTACGCCCCCGAACCCCCAGGGGGCCTGGGGGGCTTCGCCCCCCAGAT
>JAZGBK010000167.1:0-4220 GCA_036476365.1 Dehalococcoidia bacterium | reverse complement strand
GCGGAGCTGGCCCTCATTGCCGTGGCCCCAGGGACCATTCCGTGGGTGATAGAGGACTGCGCCCGGCACCGGGTGAGGGCAGCCATTATTACGACTGCGGGGTTTGCTGAAGGCGGCGGGGAGGGGCGACGGCTCCAGGAGGGCTTGGTGGCCACCGCCCGGCGGGGTGGGCTGAGGCTCATAGGTCCCAATACCCAGGGCACCATCAACCTGGAGGCCAGGCTGCCCCTCCTCTCCATCCCCTTCCCCGCCGCCGCCTACTCCCGGCCCGGCCCCGCCTCCTTCGTGGTGCAGAGCGCACTGTTTCCCTGGGAGTTCCTCTACCACCATCCGCACATAGGCCTCAGCAAGATGATTGACCTGGGTAACATGTGCGATGTGGACCATGCCGACTGCGTGGACTACCTGGCCGAGGACAGCAGCACCGGGGTTATCGCCCTGCACATTGAAGGGGTGGCCCGAGGGGGGCGGCTGATGGAGGCCTGTCGCCGGGCCACCGCCAGGAAGCCCGTCATCGCCCTCAAGGCGGGCCGCACCGCCATTGGGATGAGGGCCGTAGCCTCCCACACCGGCTCACTGGCGGGCAGGGATGAGGTGTATGAGGCAGCCTTCCACCAGGCCGGGGTGTTCCGGGCCTACGATGTGGACGACCTGTGCGACTACATCCTGGCCCTGGGCTGCCTGTCCCCGGTGCGGGGGCGGCGGGTGGGTATCCTGACTACTACGGGGGCCGGGGGCGCTATGGCCGCCGATGCCTGCTACCAGTGGGGCCTGGAGGTGCCTCCCCTGGCGCAAACCACCATAGACCGCATCCGGGAGGCCCTGCCGGGGCTGGTCTCCATACACAACCCGGTGGACGCCTGGCAGATGCTGGATATACCCCGGCTCCTCCCTGGCTACGCTGCTGCCCTCAACGCCCTCAGCGCCGACCCCGGGGTGGATGCCCTGATGGTGCTGACCCATCTCGTCCCCGATTCTCCCTTTGACACCCTGGATGTGCTGCGTGAGTTCTGCGCCGGGGGCATCACCAAGCCCACCTCGGTGTGGGCCATGGGCAGCCCGGAGCGGCTGGAGAAGCTATCTCTGCTCTCCTCCCAGGGCCTAATCTCCTTCCCTACCATCGCCCGGGCCGTGCGTGCCCTGGGTGTTTCCTACGCCTACCACAGCCGGGGTTAGCGTTCTGTCTTCACCCACAGGCGCTGGCCGTCGGTGGAGAAGGTCACTGTGCCCCGCTCGCCGGTGATGTAGAGCTCCTCTCCCACCACCGCCCGCAGCCGCTCCACCACCTGCAGGCTGGGGAAATCAGGTGTGGCTGAGACCACCGCCACCCGTGGCGATACCACCGCCAGAAAGGCGGGGGAGGTAGAGGTAGCCGAGCCGTGGTGGCCCACCTGGAGCACGGTGCTCCCCAAGGGAGCGCCCCGGGCCAGGAGCTCGTTCTCCCCTTCCCAGTGCAGGTCTCCGGTGAGCAGGAAGCTCACCTCGCCCACCTCCAGCCGCAGCACTATGCCGTTGTTGTCCACATCGTCCCCGGTGCCCTCTACCAGCTCCTCACCCGGGTGAAGCACGGTAAGGACGGCATCCCCCAGGCGTATCTCCATCCCCTGCCGGGCGGCTATGGGTGTGAGGCCCTCTTCCTGCACCATGCGGCTCCATTCCTCATAGGCCCGGGTCTCCACAGGTGGGCCGGGCTCCATGGCCCAGCCCACCCGGTAGCGGCGCAGCACCTCCGTCAGGCCGGAGAGGTGGTCGGCATCGGGGTGGGTGAGTACTATCCCATCTATGGTGCGGTCCCAGAAGGGAAGCCTTTCCCCCAGGGCGACGGCGATAGCCGCCGGGGAGGGGTCGCCGTCAATAAGCACCTGGCGGCCCCCCTGCTGCACCAGGATGGCCTGGCCCCGTCCCACCTCCAGGAAGCTCACCTCCAACCTGTCCGAGGGCAGCGATAGGAAACCGGCCCACACCACGGCCGCCGCCAGCAGCAGGGCCACGGATAGGGGTTTCCGGGGCACCCGGCTATAGAGGGCCAGGGCCGTTTTCAGCGGGCGCTTGAAGACCCCCATGAAGGCAGGGAGGCCGTCTCTGGGCGCTACCAGCATAAATAGTACCAGGTAACATGCCCCTACCCCTGCGGCGCTAAGGGAGAAGGGGACGAACCACGGCAGGAGGGCGAAGGTGCGCACCACGGTCAGGAGATAGAACAGGAAGAGCCAGGCCAGCCCGGCGAAGGGCACGGATAGGGGTGGTGCCACCGCCGCTACCCCTCCGGCCAGGGCCGAGCCGAGGATGGCCCCGGGTAGGGCGGGCATCGCCAGCAGGGTGGCCGGTACCCCCACCAGGGGCACCAGGCCGAAGTAGTGCGATATCAGCGGCAGGACAGCCACAGTAGCCCCCAGGGAGTAGGCTAGGCCATCTACAGCCAGCCGGGGCAGCCGAAGCCTCTGGCCCATGTCCTGAAGGCGGGGAGAGAGGATGACGATACCGGCCATGGCGGCGAAGGTGAGCTGGAAGGAGGCCTCCCCCAGCAGCCGGGGGCTTATGCCTACCATCACGGCGGCGGCGAACGCCAGGGCGGTGAAGGCGGCCCGGGGGCGACCGATGCCCTCCCCCCACAGGAACAGGCTGGCCATGATGCCGGCCCGCACTGCCGGGGGCCGGAAACCGCTGAGGAGGATATAGAGCCACACCAGCAACAGGGCGACCATCAGGTAATAGGGGCGGTGGCGGCCCAGTGCCCAGGCCGCCAGGCTAAGGACGATGCCCGCCAGCACGCTGATGTGCAGCCCGGAGATGGCCAGCAGGTGGGCGGTGCCGGTGCGGGTGAAGTCCTGCCTCAGTGAGGGGGGCAGGTTGCCCCGCTGGCCCAGGAGCAGGGCCTGGGACAGGGAGGCTTGGGGCTCGGGCAAGGCCCGGGCCAGCCCCCGGGACAGGGACTGGCGGAGGCGGTGGAGGAGTGCCCCCGGCCCACCATCTCTCGTCTCCAGCAGCTTTACCTCTGGATAGAACATGGCGGGACGGCCGCTGCGGAGCGCCGGGCCCAGCTCCCCGACAACCTCCAGCCGGTCACCGGGGTCATAGTCCACGTACGGCGGCAGGTAGAGGTAGGCCTCCCCGGCCACCGCCCGCCGCCCCTCCCCCTCCGCTACCTGGTAGGCGTTCACCCGGAGCCGCCACCCCCTGGACCAGGGCTGGGCGGCAGCCACCTGGACCTGCAGCCGCTGCTCGCCATCCTCCGTATAGGGTGTCAGGCCCTCCCCAGGCCCCGGCATCCCCCCGGAGCGCAGCGCCCCGGATAGGAGCAGGAGCACCCCCAGGGCCAGCAGGAGAACCCAGTGGCGGCGCAGCCCCAGAGCTACCAGGATGATGACCGGGGGCAGGGCCAGCAACAGGAGGGAGGGCAAGGGCAGGGAGAGCCAGAGACCGGCGGCCAACCCGGCCACCCAGGCCAGGCTGAGTCCGGCCAGGGCCGACACCGTCGGGTATGCTATCCGCCCTGACATTTACTGCGCTTCAGGAGGGTTACCCCATCACTCCCCCACCGTGATGAAATCCTTTAGCCTCTCTACAGTGGGGGGGCCGATGCCGGGCACCCGGGCCAGGTCCTCCGCCCGGCGGAAGGGGCCGTGCTCCTCCCGGTAAGCCACTATGGCCTCTGATAGCTTGGGGCCGATGCCATCCAGGGCCTGGAGCAGCCAGGGCTCGGCGGTGTTCACATTGACCTTCTGTGGGGTTGAGCCAGCACCCTCCTTGTGGGGCACGGTCAGCTTGGCCGCCCCAGACTCCGCCTCTGCGGTAGGGCCACCGGCCCCGGCGATGGCCTCGTCTAAGGTCATCCCCGGCGGCCACGGGTAAAGACCGGGGGAGGTCACTTCTCCGCTCACGTACACCTGCCCCGGGGCTATGGTGGGTTGGGACAGCACCACCTCCACGGGGGGTGGTGAGGGGAGCTTCCATAGGAAGAGGGCTGTGCCCAGGGCCAGGGCCGCTGCCAGCACGGCGATGAGGGCCGTCCACTCCCGGTTGAGGCTGCCGCCGGTTATGGGTGCACCCCCCCCAGCCTCACCAGGCTACCGTGGGCCCAGGTTACTGGGAAGGGGGCTGGGCGGTCCGCAGAGCCGCTCCAGCTGGTCTATGACCTCGGCCACCGCTTCATCGGGGGTAGAGGCCCCGGCGGTGACCCCCACCCGCTGCTTCCCTTTCAGCCATCCCGGTTCAATGCC
>JAZGBK010000166.1:0-2326 GCA_036476365.1 Dehalococcoidia bacterium | reverse complement strand
ACCGCTATGTGGGCGGCCAGCACCGCCGGGGGGGCGGCCTCGGCGGCACAGGTGTCTATGATGTTGCGCAGCTTCTCCCGGAACTGCCGGTCCACCTCCTCTATGGTGAGGCCCCGCATGTCCTCCCGGCCCAGCAGGGTGCCCCGGCTGAGCCAGGGCAGGGCCACGATGCTGAGGCTTCCCCGGCGGGTGGGCACCGGGTAGTGGCCGGGGCGGGAGGCCACATGGATGTTCTCTACCCCCAGGGTGGGGAAGATGTCCACCGTGGAGGCCTTGCCCCGGGCCTTGGGGATATCGTGGTTGCCCACCACCAGGAAGACGGGGATGCCGTGGGAGGCGATGAGGGCCATGCGCTGGGCGAACTCCCGCTGCTCCGTGGGGTCCACACTGTGTCCCCGGCGGTAGGCGTCGCCGCAGAAGAGCACCAGGTCCACATCGCCGTGGAGGGCGAAGTCCACCACCGAGTCCAGGGCCTTGAGGAAGTCCAGGAAGCGGGAGTTAAGCCCCGTCTCCGGGTCGGGATAGCCGTAGCTCTCCACCCCTAAGTGCAGGTCCGCAAAGTGCAGGAGACGCACGCTCAATGGACCAAGCAAGGTTGGTGAAGCAGCTCAGGCTGTGGCATTGTCCCCGCCCGTCTTCCACACCTGGCCGCCGGGGGGGAGTACCAGGAGGTCTTCACCGGCCAGCTTCTTGCGCAGGGTGCCCACCAGCTCGGATACCGGCACCCGTATCTGCTCCATGTTGTCCCGGTGGCGGATGGTGACGGCGTTGTCCTGCAGGGTCTGGAAGTCCACGGTGACACCCAGCGGGGTGCCGATTTCGTCCTGCCGCCGGTAGCGCCGCCCGATGCTCTGGGCCTCATCGTACTGCACCGTCCAGTGCTGGCGCAGCTCCGCATATAGCTCCCGGGCGCGGTTCGCCAGGGGCTCTTTGCGGCTCAGCGGCAGCACCGCCACCTTCACCGGGGCGATGGCGGGGTGGAGACGCAGCACCACCCGCACCTCGTCTTTATCAGGCTCCTCGTCGTAGGCGTCCACCAGGAAGGCCAGGGCGGAGCGGTCCACCCCCGCCGAAGGCTCAATGACATAAGGGACATAGCGCTGGTTGGCCTCATCGTCAAAGTAGCTCATGTCCTTGCCGCTGTGCTGGGCGTGCTGGGTGAGGTCGAAGTCGCCCCGGTTGGCGATGCCCTCCAGCTCCGACCAGCCAATGGGGAACAGGTACTCCACATCGTAGCAGCCCCGGGCGTAGTGGGCCAGCTCGTCCTCGCCGTGGGAGCGCAGACGCAGGTTCTCCTCCCGGATGCCCAGGTCCTTGTACCAGCGGAAACGCTCCTCCACCCAGTAGCGGAACCACTCCTCGTCGGTGCCGGGCTTGACGAAGAACTCCATCTCCATCTGCTCGAACTCCCGGCTGCGGAAGATGAAGTTGCCGGGGGTAATCTCGTTGCGGAAGGCCTTGCCTATCTGGGCGATGCCGAAGGGCAGCTTCTTGCGGGTGGTGTTGAGCACATTGGTGAAGTTGACGAAGATGCCCTGGGCGGTCTCGGGGCGGAGCCACACCTGGGCGGCCTCCTCCTCCACGGGGCCCAGGAAGGTCTTGAGCATGAGGCTGAAGAGGCGGGGTGAGGTGAAGCTGTCCACGGCCCCACACTCGGGGCAACGGTTATCCGTCACCATATCGGAGCGGAAGCGGTGGTTGCACTCCCTGCACTCCACCAGGGGGTCGGTGAAGCCTTCGGCGTGGCCGGAGGCCACCCACACCTGGGGATGCATGAGGATGGCGGCGTCTATGCCCACCACATCGTCCCGGGACTGCACCATGGAGCGCCACCAGGCGTCCTTGATGTTCTTCTTGAGCTCCACGCCCAGGGGGCCGTAGTCCCAGGTGCTGCCCAGGCCGCCGTAGATTTCGCTGGAGGGGAAGACCAGGCCCCGGCGCTTACACAGGGAAACCAGCTTGTCCATGCTGACCTGGCTGGGGCTGAGGCGGGCCGCAGGACGGCCGACCTGTCGGCCCTGTCTTGGCTGCGAAGAAGGCTGGCCCATGTGTGTTTTAAAAGTTATCAGCTTTCCGGGTACAAGTCAAAGGGGGTAGGGGCACCCTCACCCCCTGGCCCCCTCTCCCTTGAGGGAGAGGGGGAAGAGGAAATATGTTCTGGGGGACACCCCCAGACCCCCGCCAGAGGGGGTTCCCCCCTCTGGACTCCCCCTATTCGTGGTGACAACCCCAGCAGGGGGCTTTGCCCCCTGCACCCCCAATATGTGGGGCGCAGCCCTCCATCCTCGCTGTGGCCTGGGGGTAGGTTCTTTCCCACCCGCCCCCC
>JAZGBK010000165.1:0-10286 GCA_036476365.1 Dehalococcoidia bacterium | reverse complement strand
AGGTGCTGGCCGGGCTGATGACGCCCCTCCAGGCCGGCATCGTGGCTGAGCTTCCCCAACCCCCTGAGGAGATAGCCGCCCGGCTAGGGGTGGGGGTGGAGGCCGTGCTCAGGGAGCTGGACGACCTCTTCCAGCGGGGCATCGTCAACACCCGGGACATCGCCGGGCGGCAGGGGTACCGTTTCTGGGGCAATGTAGGCCTGCTGTGGACCTACACCCTGGCCGAGGCCGAGCTCAAAGGCTCCGGGACCGACATCGTGGGGGTATGGGACGACTTCGTCCGCCAGGAGTGGTACCCCAAGCTGGCCAAGGAGTATTCCCAGCACCCCCAGCCCTTTGACCGGGTGGTGCCCGCCCTCCGGACGGTAAAGGGGGACCCGGACCTGCTGGCCTGCGAGGATATTGAGGAGCTGATGCGTGCCCAGGAGCTTATCGCCACCCACCCCTGTGCCTGCCGGCTCCAGGCCCAGCTATGCCATACCCCCCTGGACACCTGCTTCATCTTCGGCTGGGCGGCGGAGTATGCCCTGTCCCGCGGGGCTGCCCAACGCCTCACCCCCCAGGAGGCCGTGGAGGTGGTGGACAGGGCCGCCGCCCACGGCCAGGTGCACATCTGGATGAACACCGGCTCCATGCACACCCGCTACATGTGCAACTGCTGCAACTGCTGCTGCGTCATCATCCGGCCTCCGCTGGACCACGGTGTGCCCTTGCAGAAGCGTCTTTCCCCCAGCCGCTTCCGGGCGGAGCTGACCGAGGCCGAGCGCTGCCTGACCTGTGAGGAGAAGCCCTGCCTGGGGGCCTGCCAGTTCGAGGCCATGGGCCGTTCCTTGGTTTCCGGCGGCGGGGAGGTGGTGGCCGTGGACCCGGATAAGTGCTGGGGCTGCGGTTTCTGCGCCCTCAAGTGCCCTTACGATTCCCTCCGACTGCGCCTGGTGCGCCCTCCGGAGCACATCCCCGGCGCCGCCCCCCTGGTGTAGATGCCCCCCACCCGGGGTGGCTTCCCCCACCTGCGGCGCATTATCTCCCGTCTGCGTCTCTCCTGCCCCTGGGACCGGGAGCAGACCCACCGCTCCCTGGCCCCCAACCTGCTGGAGGAGTGCTACGAGGCCCTGGAGGCCATAGACGCCGGTGACCCCGACCGGCTCCGGGAGGAGATGGGGGATGTGCTGATGCAGGTCCTCCTCCAGGCGGAAATCGCCGCCGGGGAGGGGGAGTTCACCCTTGACGATGTGGTAGCGGACATCAGCGCCAAGCTGGTTCACCGCCACCCTCACATCTTCGGCTCGGCCAAGGCCCGGAGCACTCAGGATGTCCTTGACCACTGGGACCGGCTGAAGCAGGAGGAGAAGCAGGGAAACTCCCTCCTGGACGGGGTCCCGCGGCACATGCCCGCCCTGGCCCAGAGCCAGGAGATTCAGTCCCGGGCGGCCCGGGCCGGCTTTGACTGGGAAAGGGTGGAGGGGGTGCTGGACAAGGTGGCCGAGGAGACGGCCGAGCTCCGGCGGGCAGCCACCCCCCAGGAGCGAGAGGACGAGCTGGGCGACCTGCTGCTCAGCCTGGTCAACCTCTCCCGGCACCTGGGGATAGACAGCGAGACCGCCCTGCGCCGGGCGGCGGGCCGTTTCCGGGACCGCTTCTCCTATATGGAGGATACCTGTCGGCAGCGGGGCCAGCGTCTGGAGGGACTCTCCATGGACGAGCTGGAGGCCCTGTGGCAGGAGGCCAAGGGGAGGATAGACCACTGAGGAGGCGGAGATGCTGATATCCAACATAGTGATGGTGACCATGGCGGCAGGCCTGGTGGTGGTCGCCCTGCTCAAGAGCCCCGCCTCCCTGACGGTGGGCCTCCGGGGTGGGGGTACCTTCCTGCTCCAGTCGGCCCCCCTGCTGCTGGCCGCCTTTGTCATCGCCGGTCTGGTGCCGGTGCTGGTGCCCCGGGAGTTCATCGCCCGCTGGGTGGGGGCGGAGTCAGGCTTCCGGGGTGTGGTGGTGGGCTCCCTGGCCGGGGCCGCAACCCCACTGGGCCCCTATGTATCCTATCCCATTGCGGCGTCTATCCTCAGGGCGGGGGCCGGCATCGGCCCCGTGGTGGCCTTTGCCACCGGGTGGGGCTTGCTGTCGGTAGCCCGCATGCCCTGGGAGTTCGCCTTCCTGGGTCCCAAAGTGGCCCTGGTGCGCATCCTGCTCACCCTGCCCGTTCCCCTGATAGTCGGCTACCTGGCCCATCTCCTCTTCGGCCGGGCGGCCACATAGAGACTGGTGCCAGATTTTCAAGCAACGGGACTTTCCCGCTGACCCTGCGCGCCGCCGCACCCGGGGGCGGCCAGCGCACCGAGGAGATACTGGTGGAGGGCGGGGTCATATAGGGGGCGACGGGGTTGGTAACCGGGCACCCCAATTGTCCCGGCCCGCCCGTTCTGGTATCATAGGGGCGCTTACTCTTGCCACGGGGGAGGGTTCATGGCCATTGAGGAGAAGCTGGAGGCCCTGAAGAACCTCCAGGAGAAGGCCCGGCTGGGGGGCGGCCAGAAACGCATTGAGGCCCAGCACGCCCGGGGCAAGCTCACCGCCCGGGAGCGCCTGGACCTTCTGTTTGACCCGGACACCTTTGAGGAGCTGGACAGCTTCGTCACCCACCGCGCCACCGAGTTCGGCCTGGCCGACCAGAAATATGTGGGGGACGCCGTGGTCACCGGCTACGGCCTCATCCACAACCGGGTGGCCTTTGCCTTTGCCCAGGACTTCACCGTCTTCGGCGGCTCCCTGTCCGAGGTGGTGGCCGAGAAGATTGTCAAGGTCATGGATATGGCCATGAAGATGGGCGCCCCCATAATAGGGCTTGAGGACTCCGGCGGCGCCCGCATCCAGGAAGGGGTGGTCAGCCTCAAGGGCTACGGCGATATCTTCCTGGGCAACACCATGGCCTCGGGTGTCATCCCCCAGATTTCGGTGATTATGGGCCCCTGCGCCGGGGGGGCGGTGTACTCCCCGGGCATCACCGATTTCATCTTCATGGTCCGGGGCACCAGCCAGATGTTTATCACCGGGCCGGATGTCATTCGGGCGGTGACCGGGGAGGAGATAAACCAGGAGGACCTGGGCGGGGCCATCGCCCACGCCACCCGCTCCGGGGTGTGCCACTTCGTCTCCGAGTCTGACCAGGAGTGCCTGGAGACGGTGCGCCACCTGCTGAGCTTCCTGCCCCAGAACAACATGGAGGACCCCCCCCAGCAGGAGCCAGGGGATGACCCCCACCGCGCCGATGAGGAGCTGCTCCAGCTGGTACCCGACGACCCGGTGAAGGCCTACGATATGAAGCAGGTCATACGGCGGGTGGTGGACTCCGGGGAGTTCCTGGAGGTACACCGACGCTTCGCCCCCAACATCATCGTGGGCTTCGCCCGGCTCAACGGCCGCCCGGTGGGGGTGGTGGCCCAGCAGCCGGCCCACGCCGCCGGGGTACTGGACGGCAACGCCTCGGTGAAGGGGGCCCGCTTCGTCCGCTTCTGCGATGCCTTCAACATCCCCCTGGTCACCTTCGTCGATGTCCCCGGCTTCATGCCCGGGGTGGAGCAGGAGCATGGGGGCATCATCCGCCACGGGGCCAAGCTAATCTACGCCTACGCCGAGGCCACCGTGCCCAAGGTGTCGGTCATCACCCGCAAGGCCTACGGGGGGGCCTATGTGGTGATGAGCAGCAAGCACCTGCGGGGGGACATCAACTACGTGTGGCCCACCGGGGAAATTGCCGTCATGGGGGCGGAGGGGGCGGTGAACATCATCTTCCGGGAGCAGATATCCAAGTCGGAAAACCCGGAGAAGACCCGGCAGGAGCTGGTGGCCGACTATAAGGCCAGGTTCGCCAACCCCTATATGGCCGCCGCCCGGGGATACCTGGACGATGTCATTGACCCCCGCACCACCCGGCCCAAGCTCATCAAGGCGCTGGAGATGCTGCGTAACAAGAAAGACACTAACCCCCCCAAGAAACACGGCAATATCCCGCTGTAGCGAGCGATGAAGGACAAGAAGCGCCTGGCCGCCGCCCTGGCCGCCATCGCTTGCTACTTAGCAGAGGAAGCCCAGCCCTCCCCCCAACCCAGTCCGTGGCTCCTCATGGGGCGCAGGGAGCAGATGCTCCGCCGGGACCCCCGCCGCTGGCGGCGGAGGGGCAGAAGGGAGGTCTATGACAGCGCAGCGTGGTAGGCCCAACCCGGTGAGAATCACCGATACCACCTTCCGGGACGCCCACCAGTCGGCTCTGGCCACCCGTATGGTCACCGAGGACATGGAGGTCCTGGCCGCCGAGATGGACCAGGTGGGCTTCCACTCCATGGAGGTGTGGGGTGGGGCCACCTTTGATGTGGCCACCCGCTTCCTGAACCAGGACCCGTGGCAGCGGGTGCGCACCCTCAAGGGCCTGCTCAAGAAGACCCCCCTCCAGATGCTCCTGCGGGGGCAGAACCTGGTGGGCTACCGCCACTACGCCGACGACGTGGTGCGGGCCTTCGTCCACCAGGCCTGCGAGGTGGGCATTGATATCTTCAGGGTGTTTGACGCCCTCAACGATGAACGCAACATGGAGGTGGCCTTCCAGGCCATCCAGGAGTGCGGCCAGCACATCCAGGCCTGTCTGTGCTACTCCCTGACGGAGAGGAGGCTGGGGGGGCCCATATTCAATATAGAGTACTTCGTGGCCAAGGCCCGCACCCTGGAGGAGATGGGTGCCCACAGCCTGTGCGTAAAGGACATGGCGGGGCTGCTGGCCCCCTATGACACCTACGAGCTGGTCAAGGCCCTCAAGGGGGTGCTACGCATCCCCGTTCAGCTCCACACCCACTACACCAGCGGCATGGCCTCCATGACCTACCTCAAGGCCATAGAGGCGGGCTGCGATGTGGTGGATACCGCCCTGGCCCCCTTCGCCCTGCGCACCTCTCAGCCCGCCGTGGAGCCCCTGGTGGTGGCCCTTCAGGGCACCCCCCGGGACACCGGACTGGACCTGGCCCTGCTCTTCCGGCTGGGGCAGAAGCTGGAGGCCATTGCCCCCAAGTACCGGGACTACCTGGATCAGACCCGCATGTCGGTGATAGATACCCAGGTACTGATGCACCAGACACCGGGCGGTATGCTCACCAACCTGGTGGCCCAGCTAAGGCAGGCCGAGGCCCTGGACAGGCTGGAGGAGGTGTTTGCCGAAATCCCCCGCACCCGGGCCGAGCTGGGCTACCCCCCCCTGGTCACCCCCACCAGCCAGATAGTGGGCATCCAGGCGGTGAATAATGTGCTCTTCGGCCGCTACAAGATGGTGTCCCAGGAGGTGAAGGACTACGCCTACGGCCTCTACGGCCAGCCCCCCGCCCCCGTGGATGCCAAAGTGAGCAAGATGGTGCTCCAGGGCTACCCCCGGGGCGAGGAGCCCATCAGCGTGCGGCCGGGGGATGTCCTGGAGCCAGAGATGGACAAGGCCCGGGAGGCGGTGAAGGATATATCCGACACCACGGAGGATGCCCTCATCTATGCCCTCTACCCCACCACCGGCCTCAAGTTCCTGCGGGTGAAGCACGGCCTGGAGAAGCCGGAGGAGAAGGAAGCGGCCCCCACCCCGGCCCCCACCGCCGCTCCACCCCCCGCCCGCCCGGCGGGGCTGCGTACCTTCCATGTGTATGTGGAAGGCGAGTACATGAAGGTGGAGGTGGTCCCGGAAAAGGGCACCCGTTTCGCCGCCCCGCCCCCGGTGACCCGGGAGCGGGAGGCGGAGGAGGCCCCCGCCCCCACCACAGCCGCCGCAGCCGCCCCGGGGACCCTGCTGGCCCCCATGCCCGGCATGGTGGTGCGCTACGAGGTGGAGGTGGGCGCCCGGGTCAAGGAGGGGGACCCGGTGGTGGTGTTTGAGGCCATGAAGATGCAGAACCTGCTCACCGCCCCCACCGCCGGGGTGGTCCAGGAGCTGAGCCTGAAGCCCGGCGACAAGGCCAGCAAGGGCGCCCCCCTGGCCGTCATCGCCCCCGGATGATGGCGGTGAAGGGGATTCCCCCGCGGCCTTCTGCCGGGGTGACTGCTGCCCGTTGCTGGCGTGAGGTAAGTTATAAATGAGCTACACCTTAGCTGAGAAGATTCTGAGCCAAAAGACGGGGCGGGAGTGCCGGGCGGGGGAGATAGTCATCGCCCCCGCCGACCTGGTGTTCGCCCAAGACACCACCGGCCCCCTTACCATCCGCCTGTACGAGGCCATGGGCTTCACCAGGCTGGCCCACCCGGAGCGCTCGCTGCTGTTCCTGGACCACGCCGTCCCCTGCCCCCAGAAGGAGTTCGCCAACGACCACCAGCTCATACGGGACTTCGCCCGGCGCACCGGGGCCTTCCTCTCCGAGGTGGGGGAGGGGGTGTGCCACCAGTTGGTGGCCGAGTCCTGGGCGGGGCCGGGGGACATCGTGGTGGGGGCCGACTCCCACACCGTCATGGCCGGGGGCCTGGGGGCCTTCGCCTCCGGATTCGGCTCCAGCGATGTGGCCGTAGCCTGGGGCCTGGGCAAGACCTGGCTCCGGGTGCCGGAGACCATTCTCCTCCACCTCTCCGGCTCCCTGCCGCCGGGGGTATATGGCAAGGACCTCATCCTGCACATCATCGGCCTCCTGGGGGCCGACGGTGCTACCTACAAGGCCCTGGAGTTCGGCGGGGAGGGGGCCGGTGCCCTGGGAGTGCCCGACCGCCTCACTGTAGCCAACATGGCCATTGAGGCCGGGGCCAAGGTGGGCCTGTTCCCTAGCGACGACCTCACCCGGCACTACCTGGAGGCCCAGGGGCGGGGGGAGAGCTTCACACCCCTCAGCGCCGACCCCGGCGCCAGCTACGAGAGAGTCATAGACATAGACCTCTCCGGCCTCGAGCCGGTGGTGGCCCGGCCCCACACCGTGGACAATGTGGCCACCATCCGGGGGCTGGACCACACCCCAGTCCAGCAGGCCTTCATCGGCACCTGCACCGGCGGCCGGCTGGAGGACTTGGCGGTGGTGGCCGCCATCCTCAAGGGGCGGCAGCACCACCCCGGCACCCGGCTGGTGGTAGGCCCGGCCTCCCGCCAGGTGCTCAGCGCCGCCATAGAGGCAGGCTACATCCAGACGGTCATTGAGGCCGGGGGCATCGTCCTACCCCCGGGGTGCGCCGCCTGCCTGGGGGTGCACCAGGGGGTGCTGGGGGACGGGGAGGTGTGCCTGTCCACCGCCAACCGCAACTTCCTGGGCCGCATGGGCAACCCCGAGGCCTTCATCTACCTGGGCAGCCCGGCCTCGGCGGCGGCGGCGGCCATTACCGGCCACATCAGCGACCCCAGGGAGTTACTGTGATGCTAAAGGGCAAGGCCTTCAAGTTCGGCGACGCCATCTCCACCGACCTCATCATCCCCGGCAGGTACACCCACCTCCGGAGCAACCTGCCGGAGCTAACCAAACACACCCTGGAGGACGCCGACCCCACCTTCGCCTCCCGGGTGCAGCCCGGCGACTTCGTGGTGGGGGGCAAGAACTTCGGCCTGGGCTCCAGCCGGGAGCACGCCCCCCTGGTGCTCAAGCTGTGCGGGGTGGGGGCGGTGCTGGCCCAGTCGGCCTCCCGCATCTTCTTCCGCAACGCCATCAATGTGGGCCTGCCCATCCTCCTCTGCGATACCTCCGGCATCCAGGACGGCGATGAGCTGGAGGTGGACCTCACCGGCGGCACCGTCCACGACCGCACCCGGGGGCACACCACCCCCTGTAGCCGCATCCCCGAGGCCATGCTCCACATCTTGGAAGAGGGGGGCCTGGTAGAGTATATTAAGAAACATGGCGACTTCGAGTTCTGAGCCGTGAGCGGCCCGTACACCGTAACCCTCATCCCCGGCGACGGGGTGGGGCCGGAGATAGCCCGGGCCACGGTGAAGGTGTTAGAGGCCACCGGGGTCAGGTTTCAGTGGGAGACCGTCGAGGCCGGGGAGGGGGTCATTGAGCGCCACGGGACCCCCCTCCCGGAACAGGTGCTGGACTCCATCCGCCACACCCGGCTGGCCCTTAAAGGCCCCCTCACCACCCCCGTGGGCTACGGTTTCCGCAGCATCAATGTAACCCTGCGGAAGTACTTTGACCTCTACTCCTGCCTGCGCCCATGCCAGAGCTTCCCCGGCGTTCCCAGCCGCTACCAGGATGTGGACCTCATAATCGTGCGGGAGAACACCGAGGACCTCTACATCGGCCTGGAGTTTGAGAAGGGCACCCCGGAGGTGGAGCGGCTCAAGGCCCTGGTGGCCGAGTCCCTGGGCGAGGAGCTGAAGGGGGAGTGGGGGGTGAGCCTCAAGGCCGTCTCCGAGACCGGCTGCCGGCGCATAGTCAAGTTCGCCTTTGACTACGCCCTGGCCCACGGCCGCAAGAAGGTATCCGCCATCCACAAGGCCAACATCCTCAAGTACACCGATGGCATGTTCCTGGCCATAGCCAGGGAGGTGGCCGGGGAGTATCCCGATGTTGAGTTCGAGGACATCATAATAGACAACCTGTGCATGCAGCTGGTGAGGAACCCGGAGCGCTTCGATGTGCTCGTCCTGCCCAACCTCTACGGCGACATCATATCCGACCTGGGCGCCGGGCTCATCGGCGGACTGGGGCTGGCCCCCGGGGCCAACATCGGGGAGGGGGCAGCCATCTTCGAGCCTACCCACGGCTCCGCCCCTCGCTACGCCGGACAGGACCGTATGAATCCCATGGCGATGATACTCTCCGGGGCCATGCTGCTGCGCCATCTGGGGGAGATCGAGGCCGCAGTGACGGTGGAGCAGGCGGTGGGCCGGGTTATCCAGGAAGGCAGGACCCTGACCTACGATCTGGCCCGGGAGGCCCCACCCGCCAGCACCTCCCAGGTGGCCGAGGCCATCATTGAAGCCATGAGGAGGGGCCATGCGTAAGAAGGTCACCGTGGTGGGGGCGGGCAATGTAGGTGCCTCCTGCGCCCAGCGCCTGTCGGAGCGGGGCTACGCCGATGTGGTGCTGGTGGATATTATCCCCGGCGTGCCTCAGGGCAAGGCCCTGGACATCCAGGAGGCGGCCCCGGTGGTGGGGGTGGACTCCCTGGTCACCGGCACCCAGGACTACGAGGCCACCGCTGGCTCGGCGGTGGTGGTCATCACCGCCGGGGTGCCCCGCCGCCCCGGTATGAGCCGGGACGACCTGGTGCTCACCAACCAGAAAATCGTGGCCGGCATCACCCGGGAGGTGGTGAAGCACTCCCCGGAGTGCGTCATAGTGGCTGTCACCAACCCCCTGGACGCCATGGCCTATGTGATACTCCGGGAGAGCGGCTTCCCCCGCCACCGCGTGGTGGGCATGTCCGGCATCCTGGATACGGCCCGCTTCCGCACCTTCATAGCCCAGGAGCTGGGGGTATCGGTGGAAGATGTGCAGGCCCTGGTGCTGGGGGGCCACGGCGACCAGATGGTGCCCCTGCCCCGGCTGACCACCGTGGGCGGCATCCCCCTGCCCCAGCTCCTGCCCCAGCACACCATAGACCGGCTGGTGGAGCGCACGGTGAAGGGGGGTGGGGAGATTGTGGAGCTGCTCCAGACCAGCGCCTACTACGCCCCCTCGGCAGCCGCCGCGCAAATGGTGGATGCCATCGCCCTGGACAAGAAGCGCATCCTGCCCGCCGCCGCCTATCTGGAGGGGGAGTACGGCATTGAAGGGGTGTTCCTGGGGGTGCCGGTGAAGTTAGGGGCGGGAGGGGTGGAGGAGATTATGAAGGTGGAGCTCACCCCCCAGGAGCAGGAGGCCCTGAAGCGCTCCGGCGCCGCCGTCCGGGAGCTGATAGAGGTCACCCGCCAGGCATGAGGGAAGTCCCCGCCACCCTGATTACCGAGACGGTGGCCCGGCTCTGCCGGGAGGCCGGCATCTATTTAGGGGACGACATGCTGGCCGCCTTCCGCAGCGCCCGTGCCCGGGAGGAGTCCCCCCTGGGGCGGGAGGTCCTGGAGCAACTGCTGCAGAACGCCGAGCTGGCCCGCCGGGAGACCATGCCCCTGTGCCAGGACTGCGGCACGGCGGTGGTGTTCCTGGAGGTGGGCCAGGAGGTGCATATCCAGGGGGGGTCGCTGGAGGAGGCGGTGCAGGAGGGGGTGAGGCGGGGCTACCAGGAGGGCTACCTGCGACCCTCCATAGTAGCCCACCCCTTCTCCGCCCGCCGGAACACTGGGGACAACACCCCGGCCGTCGTCCACACCGAGATAGTGGCGGGGGACGGCCTGTGGCTCCGGGTGCTGCCCA
>JAZGBK010000164.1:0-4097 GCA_036476365.1 Dehalococcoidia bacterium | reverse complement strand
CGCCCTCCCGGATGGCGAAACGCAGCCCCTCCTCCAGGGCTACGGGGTGTATAAGCTTTATCCCCATGCGAATGTTGTCCCCAGGCATGGTCATCTCCACGCCCTGGGGCAGCTCAATAGAGCCGGTGACATCGGAGGTGCGGATGAAAAACTGGGGTTTGTATCCCGTGAAGAACGGGGTGTGGCGGCCGCCCTCCTCCTTGGAGAGCACATAGACCTCCGCCTGGGCGTTGGCGTGGGGCTTAATGCTGCCCGGCGCGGCCAGAACCTGCCCTCGCTTCACATCCTCCCGCTCTACGCCCCGCAGTAGGGCGCCTACCGCCTCGCCGGGCTCGGCGGAGTCCAGGATTTTATGGAACATCTCCAGGCTGGTAGCCACCGACTTGCGGGTGTCTTTGATGCCTACTATCTCCACCTCATCCCCGGGCTTGATGATGCCTCGCTCCACCCGGCCGGTGACCACGGTGCCCCGGCCCTTGATGCCGAAGACATCTTCCACCGGCATAAGGAAGGGCTTATCCTTGGGGCGGGGCGGTATGGGGATGTGCTCGTCCACGGCGTCCATGAGCTTCAATATCTGGCCGCAATCGGGGCAGTCCCGGCTGTCGCAGCCGTGCTCCAGGGCCTTGAGGGCGCTCACCCGGATAATGGGGGTGTTATCCCCATCAAATTTGTAACGGGAGAGCAGCTCCCGCAGCTCCATCTCCACCAGTTCGAGGAGCTCCTCGTCCTCCATCATGTCCGCCTTGTTGAGGGCTACCACGATGGCGGGCACCTCCACCTGGCGGGCCAGCAGGATGTGCTCCCGGGTCTGGGGCATGGGGCCATCGGGGGCGCTGACCACCAGGATGGCGCCGTCCATCTGGGCGGCACCGGTAATCATGTTCTTGATATAGTCGGCGTGGCCGGGGCAGTCAATATGGGCATAGTGGCGCTTTTCGGTCTCGTACTCCACATGGGAGATGTTGATGGTCAGGCCCCGGGCCTTCTCTTCAGGGGCGTTGTCGATGCTATCAAAGGCGCGGAAATCGCTTAACCCCTTGCAAGAGAGCACCTTGGTAATGGCTGCGGTGAGGGTGGTCTTGCCATGGTCCACGTGGCCAATGGTGCCCACGTTGGCATGGGGCTTGGTGCGCTCGTAGTGCTTCTTCGCCATGTAACTGCCTCCTTATGATGAGCCCACAACCAGATTCGAACTGGTGACCCCACCCTTACCAAGGGTGTGCTCTTCCGACTGAGCTATGTGGGCCTCTGACCATTTTCGTAATATGCTCGGCACCGCCTTGGCGGCCCCCTTCTTGACTATTGTGCGGTGGAGGGGGTAGGATTCGAACCTACGTAGCCCTTCCGGGCGGCAGATTTACAGTCTGCTCCGATTAACCGCTCCGGCACCCCTCCCCAGCCCAAGGGGGGAGTCGAACCCCCAACCTACCGATTACAAGTCGGTTGCGCTTCCGTTGCGCCACTCGGGCAAAACCTACGGTAGTATATCCACCCCCGTTTCCCCTGTCAAGGCAACAGGGCACAACCTGCCTATAGCCAGCCCGTCTGGCACGCTTACTATTATACATACCCTGGGCCTTGCCAGCAAGAGCATGTACGCGGTCAGTACATCGGTGAAACATTCTCCTTTCGTTCAGGGCCTCCCTGTGCTACATTGGGCTGGGATGACTTCGCTGAAGGCCGACCTCGTCCTTAGCAACGCCCGGGTGCTCACCCTGGACCCCGCCCACCCCCGGGCCGGGGCGGTGGCCATCCGGGGGCAGCGCATCCTGGCCGTGGGGGACGCCGCCGCTCTGGAGACGGTTACCGGGCCCGGCACCCATAGCCTGGACCTGGCCGGGGCCACGGTGGTGCCCGGCTTCAACGACGCCCACTGTCACTTGCTGGGCCTGGTGCAGGCGCTGCTCAGCCTGGATGTATCCAGTGCCGGCTCCATCCCCGAAATCCAGCGGTTGCTGCGCCGCCGGGCGGGGGAGGTGGCCTCCGGAGACTGGATTGTGGCCACCGGCTACGACGACTTCCAGCTACGGGAGGGCCGCCACCCTCACCGCCGTGACCTGGACGAGGCCGCCCCGCACCACCCTGTGCGCCTCCTCCACCGCACCGGCCATGCCTGGACGCTTAACTCGTTGGCCCTGGAGTGGCTGGGCATCGGCATAGACACCGAGGAGCCCCCCGGCGGGCTTATGGAGCGGGAGCTGGACACCGGGGAGCCCAGCGGGGTGTTCTTCGGCATGGCCGACTTCTTGCGGGAGCGGCTGCCGCCACTGGGCGAGGCCGAGCTCAGGGAGGGAGTCTCCCGGGCCAGCGCCGCCTTCCTGGAGGCGGGCATCACCTCCATCCAGGACACCTCCCAGGCCAGCGGCCCGGAGCAGTGGCACCTCTTCCGCCGCCTCAAGCAGGAGGGCTACCTCCGGCCCCGGCTCACCATGATGGTGGGCTTCCCCCACATGGACTTGCTGGCAGATGCGCCTATTTCTGAGCCGCCGGGTGAAGAGCACCTGCGCCTGTGGGCGGTGAAGCTCGTGCTGGAAGAAGTAACCGGCCAGCTGTACCCCTCCTTGGAGGAGCTGGAGGCCCAGGTGGCCCAGGCCCATTCCAGGGGCTACCCGGTGGCCGTCCACGCCGTGGAGCAGGCGGCGGTGGAGGCCGCCACGGCGGCTCTGGAGCGGGTGCTGGGCGATAGCCCCCGGCCCCATCGACACCGTATCGAGCACTGTGCCGAGTGCCCCCCGCCCCTCCAGCAGCGGCTGGCCCGCCTGGGGGTGACGGTGGTCACGCAGCCCTCCTTTATATACTACCGGGGGGACAAGTACCTGTCCCAGGTCTCGCCGGAGGTGCTCCCCTACCTGTACCCTACCGGCTCCCTGCTGCGGGCGGGGCTGAGGGTGGCGGGGAGCTCCGATGCCCCGGTGGTGCCGATTAGCCCCCTCACCGGCATCTACGCCGCCGTTACCCGGCGCACCGAAGGAGGGGGGGTGGTGGCCCCTGACGAAGCTGTATCCCCGGAGGAGGCCCTGGCCCTCTACACCACGGGTGCCGCCCACGCCGCTGCGGAGGAGGGGGCGAAGGGGAGCATAGCGCCGGGCAAGCTGGCCGACCTGGCGGTGCTCAGCGCCGACCCCACCGCCGTACCCCCGGAGGAGATAATGGACATCCGGGTGACCATGACCATCCTGGGCGGCCAGGTGGTGTGGTCGGGATAGCTTTTCTTTGCCCACCCACCCGCCCAGTTAGATTATCTGGGGGGCAGAAGCCCCCCCGGCCCCCGGGGGGCCGTGTGGTGTAGGGGCAGGGCTTGCCCTGCCCCAGGGTGCAGCAAGCAGCGCTCCTACAGGGAAATCACAGGGTCGGTTCCCTGGGGGTTGCGGGGGCTACGCCCCACCGATAGCGCTCCGCCCGTCGGGGACAAGTTCACCGATTCAAACTATCTGCTGTGGCTGTACCTTTATCGGTACCCTTATCTGGTGCTTGCCCTTGTGGGGCACCCGCTTCTTGTAGCCACTCCTCCAGAGTATCGAACGGGTCCTTGCGAATGTTCCAAAGCCCGATGAACAGATGGTCGAGGTCCCAAATCAGCCCATAAAGCACGGTCAGTGCTGCAACGGTCGCAACGACCATGACACCATGTATCCGGACATCGTCTACATCCAGGAATAAAAACCCTGCTGCTATAATGAGTGACATGAAACATATTAGATAGTACACCGCGGGAGAAAACACCTGGCGTGCCAGTTCAAGACGTTTCGTTCGATACGATGTCACCTCGGCCATCTTGCCAATAATAGCCTGCACTGCGATAAAGTCAATTTTCTCCTCAGTACTTATTTTTTTCAAAGCATTCCTAACCTTAATAAGCTGCGGGGGCGTCCTCCGGTCCATCGGCTGTTTTTGCCTACTTCGTACCACAGGTACACTTTTATGGTACCTTTTCATCTTTTTCCACTCGACATCCTTGATTGACCTTACGTAAGAGAGTAGCGCTTCCTTTATTTCCTTCTTGGCTTTACGGTGTTTTCTATTGTCACTAATATACTGTGAGAATTCGAATGAATCTTCAACCGTATTGCGTTCGTGTTCGATAGTGGCCGCCA
>JAZGBK010000163.1:0-5696 GCA_036476365.1 Dehalococcoidia bacterium | reverse complement strand
GTCACCGCCCGCACCGCCACCACATAGCCGTAGGTGCGGTGGTCGCCCATCACACCCACGCTACGGGCATCGGTGAGCACGGCGAAGCTCTGCCAGAGCTGGCGGTAAAGCTTGGCCTTCTTGACTTCGTTCATCACAATCCAGTCGGCGGCCCGCAGCACCTCTAACTTCGCCAGGGTTACCTCGCCGATGATGCGGATGGCCAGGCCGGGGCCGGGGAAGGGCTGGCGCCACACCATCTCCTCGGGCATACCCAGGGCGGCGCCCACCTCCCGCACCTCGTCTTTGAACAGGGTGCGTAGTGGCTCCAGTAGCTCCAGGCTCATCACAGAGGGCAGGCCGCCCACATTGTGGTGGGTCTTGATGCGGACCGAGGCCTTGGAACTGGGGGTGGCGCTCTCTATGACATCGGGATAGAGGGTACCCTGGGCCAGGAAGTGCACCTCGCCGATTCTGGAGGCCTCCTCCTCAAACACTCGGATGAACTCCTCACCCACCAGCCTCCGCTTCATCTCCGGGTCGGTGACACCCTCCAGCTTCTTGAGGAAGCGCTGGGTGGCGTCCACATAGACTACATTCATCCGCAGGTGCTGTTTGAAGGTGTTCAGGTTGCGCTCCACCTCATCCCGGCGCAGCAGGCCGGTGTTGACATAGATGCAGGTGAGCTGGTCGCCCACCGCCCGGTGGATGAGGGTGGCTACCACTGCCGAGTCCACCCCTCCGGAGAGGGCACATACCACCTTGCCGCTGCCCACCTGGTCCCGCAGGGCCTCTCCTGTATTGGAGATGAAGTTGCTGGTGGTCCAGGTGCCCTTGCAGCCGCAGATGTTGTAGAGGAAGTTGCGGATTATGTCCTTGCCGTGGGGGGTATGGGCTACCTCAGGGTGGAACATCATGCCGTAGATGTTGTGGTCGTTGCCCATGGCGGCTACAGGGGAGCTATCGGTATAGGCCAGGGCGCTGAAACCGGGGGGCATCTCAACTACCATATCGCCGTGGCTCATCCACACCGGCATTGAAGGGGGGAGGCCCGCCCACAAGGGGGAATCGGTGCTCAGGTTCATGGTGGCGTGGCCGTACTCCTGGCTGAGGGTGGGGCTGACCTTGCCTCCCAACTGGTGGACCAGGGCCTGCATGCCGTAGCAGATGCCCAGCACCGGCAGTCGCTTCTCATAGACATAGGGGGGGGCCAGGGGTGCCCCTTCCTCATACACGCTGGATGGGCCTCCGGAGAGGATGAAGCCCCTGGGGTTGAGGGCGGCCACCTGCTCCCAGGGGGCGTCGTAGGGTCCCAGCTCGCTGTAGACATGGCACTCCCGCACCCGGCGGGCGATGAGCATGTTGTACTGGGAGCCGAAGTCTATCACGGCGATGGCTTCCCGGGTGCGCCGCTTCTTTTCCGGGGGGACTGTCTTCTGGCCGCGCCTCTCTTTGGCTATTTCCAGGTAGGTGGATACCTCTATATCGCCACTGGTGGAGATACGGTCCATGTTGAGTACAGGGTATCACCGTGCTATACTGGCGTCAAGGTGATGGCC
Organism: Dehalococcoidia bacterium; assembly: GCA_036476365.1. Classification (GTDB taxonomy): domain Bacteria; phylum Chloroflexota; class Dehalococcoidia; order JACVQG01; family JAHKAY01; genus JASLQE01. The sequence goes on along the minus strand of JAZGBK010000163.1, from coordinate 4,158 downwards.
GCTTTCCATGATTACCCTTCTGCCTACTGGGACTGACCGGGCGCTGGCTGTGCTGCGGGGGGGAGGCGTAGGGGCTTTTCCCACCGATACCGTTTACGGGCTTGGAGGCTCTCCTTTGCTGCCCGCAGCGGTGGAGCGTATCTTCCGGCTGAAACGCCGCCCCCGCTCCCAACCCCTGCCCCTGTTGCTGGCCGATAGAGACCAGATAGACATGGTGGCGCTGGCAGTGCCCCCGATGGCGGTGAGGCTTATGGACCGGTTCTGGCCCGGTGCCCTCACCCTGGTGCTCCTCCGCGCCTCACACATCCCGGAGTCGGTTACCGCTGGGGGGCAGGGGGTGGCGGTGCGTATCCCGGACCACCCGGTGCCCCGGGTTCTGGCCCAGGGACTGGGGGTGCCTATCGTAGGTACCAGCGCCAACATCACCGGCCGGCCCAGCCCCCTCACCGCCGGTGATGTCCGGGACCAGTTGGGGGATGGGGTGGACTTTGTTATAGACGGCGGCTGCTGCCCGGGGGGTGTGGAGTCCACGGTGGTGGACCTCACCGGGGAGCCCAGCCTGCTGCGGGAGGGGGCCATCCCCCGGCAGCGGATAGAAGAGGTGCTGGGATGCGCCTTGCTGTAGCGTGGAGGCAGGATGCTGAGCGACCAGATTAAGCGGGGGCTGGAGCGGGCACCCCACCGCTCTTTGCTGTATGCCCTGGGGTTGGAGCCGGGGGACCTGGACCGCCCGTTTATAGGGGTGGTCAACAGCTATAGCGAGATTATCCCCGGCCATATGCACCTGAGGGAAATCGCCGCCGAGGTCAAGGCGGGGGTGAGGGAGGCCGGGGGGGTCCCCTTTGAGGTAAACACCATCGGCGTGTGCGACGGCATCGCTATGAACCACGAGGGCATGAAGTACAGCCTGGCTAGCCGGGAGCTCATCGCGGACTCGGTGGAGGTGGTGACGCGTGCCCACGCCTTTGACGGCCTGGTGCTTATCACCAACTGCGATAAAATCATCCCCGGCATGCTCATGGCCGCCGTGCGCCTCAACATCCCCGCTATAATGGTCAGCGGCGGCCCCATGCTGGCGGGCCGCTGGCGGGGCGAGGCCGTGGACCTGAGCACGGTGTTTGCGGCGGTGGGCAGGGCGGCCCGGGGGGAGATGTCCGCCGAGGACCTGGAGGACCTGGCCCTATCCGCCTGCCCCGGCTGCGGTAGCTGCGCCGGTATGTTCACCGCCAACACCATGAACTGCCTCAGCGAGGCCCTGGGTATGGCCCTGGCGGGCAACGGCACCATCCCGGCCACTGACGGCCGCCGCCGTCAGCTTGCCCGCCAGGCGGGGCGGCAGGGGGTGGCTTTGATTAAGCAGGGCCTGCGCCCCCGGGACATCGTCACCCCCCAGGCCATCCGCAACACCTTCGCCGTGGACATGGCCCTGGGCGGCAGCACGAACTCCGTCCTGCATCTGATGGCCATAGCCAGCGAGGCGGGCGTGACCTTCTCCCTGGAGGAGGTCAACCGCATCAGCGCCGCCATCCCTCACCTGTGTAAGATGAGCCCCGCCGGGCCCAACCACATAGAGGACCTGGACCGGGCGGGGGGCATACCGGCGGTGATGCAGGAGCTGGGGGAGCGGCTACACCTCAGCGCCCTGACCGTCTCCGGGGGGCCCATTGGCCAGGCCGTGGAGGCTGCCCGCAACCGGGACCAGGATGTCATCCGGCCCGCCTCCCGGCCCCACTCGGCCACCGGCGGCCTCAGCGTCCTCTCCGGCAACCTGGCCCCGGAGGGGGCGGTGGTCAAGAGCGCCGCTGTGGACCCCGCCATGCGCCAGCACAAAGGCCCAGCCCGGGTGTTTGAGTCCGAGGAGGCGGCTACCGCCGCCATCATGCGGGAGGAGATAAAGCCGGGGGAGGTGGTGGTCATCCGCTACGAGGGCCCCCAGGGGGGGCCGGGGATGCGGGAGATGCTCACACCCACCTCGCTGCTCTCGGGGATGGGGATGGACGATAAGGTGGCCCTGCTCACGGACGGGCGCTTCTCCGGGGCCACCCGAGGGGCGGCCATAGGCCATATCTCCCCGGAGGCATCCGCCGGTGGGGCTATTGCCGCCGTGCGGGATGGCGATATAATAGAAATTGACATAAATGAGCGCAGTCTGAATGTGGTCTTGGACGGGGCGGAGATAAAGAAGCGGCTGGCGGCCCTGCCCCCCTTTGAGTCCAGCATCAAGGAGGGCTATCTGCGCCGCTACGCCCAGAGCGTCACCTCGGCCAGCACCGGGGCTGTATTCAGGGACAGGTGAAGACAGTGAGGCTTAAGGGAGCACAGATACTGTGTGAGTGCCTGCGCCGGGAGGGGGTGGAGGTCATCTTCGGCTTCCCCGGCGGGACGGTGATACCCCTGTACGACGCCCTGCCCCACTACCCGGAGCTGCGCCATGTGCTGGTGCGCCACGAGCAGGGGGCGGCCCACGCCGCCGACGGCTATGCCCGGGCCACAGGCAAGGTAGGCGTGTGCCTGGCCACCTCCGGGCCGGGGGCCACCAACCTGGTCACCGGCATCGCCAGTGCCTATCTGGACTCCTCTCCCATGGTGGCCATCACCGGCCAGGTGGCCCGGCAGTTCATCGGCCTGGACGCCTTCCAGGAGGTGGACATCACCGGCATTACCCTGCCCATCACCAAGCACAACTACCTGGTGATGGAGGGGGCCAGGCTGGCGGAGGCGGTGCACCAGGCCTTCTTCGTGGCCCGCAGCGGCCGCCCCGGCCCCGTGCTCCTGGATATCCCCCGGGATGTGTTCGTGGAGGAGGCCACCTATGATCCCGACCAGGAATATGAGTTTGAGTCCCTGAAGTCTACCCTCCACGGCCACGCCGCCCAGGTGAAGAAGGCGGCCCACCTGCTCAACGAGGCCCGCCGCCCCGTTATCCTGGCCGGAAGAGGGGTGATTATCTCCGGTGCCTGCCGGGAGATGGTGGCGCTGGCGGAGAGGGCCCAGGTCCCCGTGGTCAACACCCTGCTGGGGCTGGGCTCCATACCCCAGTCCCACTTCCTGAGCCTGGGCATGCTGGGCATGCACGGCAACGCCTATGCTAATAAGGCGGTGAGCCAGGCCGACCTCATCATCGCACTGGGGATGAGGTTTGATGACCGGGCCACCGGCAATGTAAGCGGCTTCGCCCCCGGCGCCAGGATTGTCCACATAGATATTGACCCTGCGGAGATAGGCAAATGTGTCCGCGTGGATGTGCCCATCGTGGGGGATGCCGCCAGGGTGCTGGAGGCGCTGGCTCCCCTGGTGCACCCCGGCGACCGCCGTGAGTGGCTGCAGCAGATTGAGCAGTGGCGTGTGGAGCACCCTAACATCATCCCCGATGGCGCCGAGCTGGCGCCCCAGTTCGTCGTCCGCCAGATATGGGAGGCCACCGGTGGCGATGCTATCATTGTTACGGGGGTGGGCCAAAATCAGATGTGGGCCGCCCAGAACTTCTCCTTCCACCGGCCCGACGGGCTTATATCCTCGGGGGGGCTGGGGGCTATGGGCTTCGAGCTCCCGGCGGCCCTGGGAGCCAAGATAGGCCGCCCCCAGGATACGGTGTGGTGCATCGCCGGGGATGGCGGCTTCCAGATGACCGTGCAGGAGCTGGGCACCATAGTCCAGGAAGGGGCTGCGGTAAAGATAGCCATTATCAACAACGGCTTCCTGGGCATGGTGCGCCAGTGGCAGGAGCTGTTCTATCACCGCCGCTATGTCGGCACCCAGCTCAGCGGCCCCGACTTCGTCCAGATTGCCAGGGCCTACGGCATCCCTGGGGAGAGGGTTACCGAACGGCTCCAGGTGCGCCCGGCCATTGAGCGGGCCATGGCACACCCCGGCCCCTACCTCATAGACTTCGTGGTGGAGCCCGAGGAGAATGTGTACCCCATGGTGCCGCCGGGGGCTTCGCTATCGGAGTTTATTGAGGGCCCCCGGAAGGTGGCCCGGGCCCCGGCGTCCAGCCTTGGCGTCAGCAACGTCTGACCCCCTGGGCGGGTTCCGGCTGGTGGACACCCATGCCCATCTGGACGAGGTGCCCGACCTGCCCTCCGCCCTGGAGGAGGCCGCCGGGTGGGGGGTGGCGGTGGTGGTGGCCGTAGGCTCTGACCTGGAGTCCAACCGCAA
>JAZGBK010000162.1:0-3078 GCA_036476365.1 Dehalococcoidia bacterium | reverse complement strand
CATCACCGCCCCGTGCATCTGCTCTATCATCGGGCGTGACCTCACCACCAGGAAGCGCCACATCTGCTGGTTCCCGGCGCTGGGGGCCAGCCCGCCGGCCCGGACAATGCGCAGCAGGTCGTCCTCGGGCATGGGGTCACCGGTGAAGCGGCGGATGCTGCGCCGGCGGGCAAGCACCTCCTCCAGGGTCTGGGCCACGGACTCCGGCTGGGCCATGGCGGACTGTGCCTGACTACTCATAGCTGTGCCTCCTCTGCAAGTCTCTTGGCCAGCGGCGCCCTCCGCCGCCCCCCCCGGCACAATCGCTCCGCCAGCGACACCGCCTCGGTGGGGTCATCGGTGATGTAGAGGCGCTTCAGGCCCCCCTGTGTCAAAAAGCCTTTTCCAATGATGGCCTCGTGCATCCATCCCAGCAGGCCCTTCCAGTACTCGGAGCCGAAGAGGATAACAGGGAAGGGCTTAATCTTTCCCGTCTGGATGAGGGTCAGCGTCTCAAAGAACTCGTCCATGGTGCCCAGGCCACCCGGCATGAGGACGAAGGCGGTGGCGTACCTCACCAGCATCACCTTACGCACGAAGAAGTAGCGGAAGCTGAGGGTGAGCGTGGTGAAGGGGTTGGGGGCCTCTTCTAACGAGTTGAGCTTTATGGAGAGGCCGATGGAGTTGCCACCCACCTCCCGGGCACCCTGGTTGGCCGCCGCCATCACGCCGGGGCCACCCCCGGTGAAGACGGAGAACCCGGCCTTGGCCAGGCCGCGGCCTATCTCCTGGGCCTGGGCATAGAGGGGGTGGTGCGGCTTTATGCGGGCCGAGCCATAGATGGTGACCGCCGGCTGGACCCTGGAGAGCGCATCAAAGCCGTCCACGAACTCCCCCATGATGCGGAACATGCGCCACGACTCTTCCTTGGCTAACTCGTTTATCTCGTAGGTACGCTTCATATTAGAACCCTAATCCCTTTCCTCCAGGACCTCAAAGAAGGCCTCCATCCGGTCCTTGAGCTCCTCGGCACTGACAAAGGTGGGGTCGGTGATATCGCAGTCCAGCACCAGGGTGGACAGGCCAGCCTCGGAGAGGGCGTCTTTTACGGTGCGAATGGCACCGCAGGCCTGGCGGCAGCCGGCGTGCGCCCAGTAGATGGCGGCGTCGGCTTTGAACACCCGGGCGTCGTGGAGGGCATCTGCCACAAACTCGCCTACCGGGCCGTGGAGCTGCTTGCACGCGGGGGTATTCAGCATCTTACAGGCCAGGCTCCACAGGGGACGGGAGGGGTCGTACTCCCAGGGGCCCCAGTGGCAGTGGTAGGGGTCGCCCACGATGCGGGCGCCGTGCTCCCGCTCCATCCAGTCCAGGATTTTCCAGTCATAGTTGGGGGCCACGAACAGGGAGAGGAGGCGCAGGCGCTCCGGGGGCAGGGCGGGCCCAGACCCCTCCTGGAGCTCGTCCCGCACCGCCTCGTAGAACCTCACCCCCTCCGGGGAGCCGGAGTACAGCCAGTGGGCGAACAGCAACTGGTAAATCTTGCGGTTGGACACCGGCGAGGGCACCCTCTGCCTCATCTCGTCTATCTCCTGCTGTAGCTGCACCATGCGGTGGGAGCAGGAGAGGGCCTCCAGCAGCCTGTCCCCGTCCAGGGGGTGGCCGGTGATGCCCTCCAGAAAGGAGACCATCTCCTGCAGTTCGCCCACCAGGTAGTCCACCCCGAGGGGGGAGTCCCGGTAGGGGCGGTCCAGGAAGAAGCCGGGGACACGGCACAGATGGGCCACCGCCTCCCCCAGCTTGGCGGTGTTATCGCACAGGACATGAGTCCACACCACCCCGTCCAGGGGCGGCGCCCAGCCCTTGAGGAACAGGGCGGCCATCACCCGGTGATTGGAGCACACCTCCGGGGGCAGCCCGTAGCCCTTGGCGGTGTTGAGCATCTCCTCCTGGGCACCCCGGACGATGGAGAAGGTAACCGCCACATTTTCCATCACCATGGGCACCACATCCATGGCGTAGAGGAGCTCGTTGGGCACATAGACGGTGGCCCCCACTACCGGCTTACCTGCCTCCCTGGCGTTCAGTATGCGCCGGTTATAGTGCGAGATAAGCTCATAGTAGAGCTCGTCACTGGGGGTGGTGGGGCTGCCCTGGCGGTGGCGGTGGATACTCTCCAGGGCCTGCACCATGGCCTCAAACTCCCCCAGCCCCTGTGCCTGGACCTTCATGATACCTCCGGTTGGTAAACACCCTTCTGAAGGCCCATGATATAATAAAAGCGGGGGAGGTAACAAAAGTTCAGGAAGGCATAGACGCAGCCAGGCTGGCGGTAGAGGCAGCCAGTCAGAAGCAGGCCCAGGACATCCTGCTGCTGGACCTGCGGGGATTGGCCTCTTTCGCCGACTACTTCGTGATTTGCAGCGGCGAGACCCGGCGCCAGATAGAGGCCATCCGGGACGAGATTGACCAGGCCCTGAAGCAGAAAGGCCTGCGGCTGCTACACCAGGAGGGGCAGGTGGACTCCGGGTGGCTGCTTCTGGACTTCGGCGATGTGGTGGTCCACATCTTCGAGCCGGGCCTGCGTCAGCACTACGGCCTGGACCGCCTGTGGGAGAATGCGGTGCCCCTCCTCCGCATGCTATGAGGGGGGTTCCGGGTAATAGCGTCCGCCACATCGGAAGCAGCCCGAGAACACAGGCTGCCCGTATATCGTAGAGGGATTACTCGGGCAGACCCCTTAGGCGACTTTACCCCTCCCACCCAATTTGGCACGTTTGAAGGCAAAGGCCACAGCTGTGTTTTCTGCCAATTGCCGGAATATAGTCCAACCGCTTTTCGTTACATACATAGGCATCAAACAGTCTCTCTCTGCCTATTCCACGCTCCCAATTAACATCATTGATGGCTCCATAGGGACAGGCCTCTGCGCAAAGGGAGCACCCCCCACACTCATCCCTAACAATAGGGTCTGCCGTTTTGAACCCCGCATCGGTCAGTACGGTTCCCAGCTTGATTCTTGGCCCATACTCCGGGGTAACCAGTAAAGCACACTTGCCAATCCATCCCAAGCCGGCACAGGTTGCCGCTGTCTTGTGG
>JAZGBK010000161.1:0-5484 GCA_036476365.1 Dehalococcoidia bacterium | reverse complement strand
GCCTCCTACGCCGCCGAGGTGCTCAAGCCAGTGACCAAGTGGACGGCCCGGTTGATAGATATCAGGATGGCCGCTCACCTCACCAGGAGGGCGGTGCAGGAGGCCACCTCCTATCCCCAGGGGCCGGTGGTGCTGGAGGTGCCGGATAACCTGCTGGTGCGCCGTGCCCCGGTGGGGGAGCAGTGGTGGTACCTCTCCGGCGCCCTCAGCCAGCCCCCCGCACCCCCCGCCGCTGACCCCAGGGGGGTGGAGGCGGCTGTCAAGATGCTGCTGGCAGCTGAAAGGCCGGTGGTGGTCTCCGGTGAGTCGGTGCACTGGGACGGGGCTTCCCAGGAGCTAATGCGGCTGGTAGAGGCTCTCAATATCCCGGTGATTACCCGTCGGCTGAGCCGGGGGGCGGTGCCCGAGGGGCACCCCCTTTCCTTCTACGGCCGTGCTCGGGGCGCAATACTGAAGCAGGCGGATGTGGCCCTGCTTATCGGCCTCAGCCTGGGCTACCTGGAGGACTACGGCCGCTGGGGGGGCAACACCCGCTTTATCCAGGTCCACCGGGGCGAGGCCGATGTGGACACAACGGTGCGCACCGAGCTGGCCCTTATCGGCGACAGCAAACAGGTGCTGGCCCAGATGGCCGAGTGCGCCGCCTCCATGACCAAGACCCCTCCCGCCAGGGAGGAGTGGCTGGGGGAGGTCCAGTCCCGCAAGCAGGCCGATGCCCAGCGCCTGGCCAACGACATTGAGAAGTGCGGCTCCCAGGTGCCCCTGCACCCCAGCTATCTTTCCTACGAGGTGGTGAACTTCCTGGACCCCGAGGCCACCGTCATCTTTGACGCCTTTACCGGCAGCGCCTACCTCACCGAGAGGGTGCGCTCCAGGTTCTCCGGGCAGGTGATTGACACCGGGGAGTGGGTCACCGTGGGCCATGGGGTGGGGATGGGCATAGGTGCCCAGCTCGCCCGCCCCGGCAAGCAGGTGTTCGTCATGATGGGCGACGGCGGCATCGGCATCGGCGGCTTTGATGTGGAGACGGCGGTGCGCTACAAGCTGCCGGTGGTATACATGGTGTTCAACAATAGCTCGTGGGCGGGGGCGGCGGTGGAGCTCTTCTGGGGGGAGGACTTCCTGCTGGCCGACGGTAGCCGGGGCAACCCCCAGCGCATCACCCCCACCCGCTACGACCAGCTCTTCGCCGCCATGGGCTGCCACACGGAGCGGGTGGAGGAGCCGGCCCAGGTGCGCCCCGCTCTGGAGCGGGCCTTCGCCTCGGGTAAGACGGCGGTTATTGATGCCGTGGTGGACCCCCACGCCTACCACCCCATGATACAGCGCCAGGGGCCGCAGCACCGCTGGCTGGGGGCGGAGAAGATGCCCGAGGTTGGCCGCCGCCTGGCCTTCCCGGAGCAGTACCCGTCCCAAGGATAGGCCGCCCCGCGGCACTTCGGCTACACTATGGTGGGGGGGTGTTGGATGTTACGGATGTGCTGCAGCAGCTCCCGCACGGCGCCGCTGGCATCGGCGCTTACATTCAACCTCAGCTCCGGTGCCCCGTGGAGCACCAGTTGCGTGCCGGGGAAAAGCACCCGGCGCAGGTAGGTGCTGAGCAGCACCAGGCCGCCCACCACCAGGCCCACTCCCACCACCCCCAGCGCAACAGCCAGGAGCCTGCCCCCACCTCCTCCGCTGCCGGGGAACGACTCCGCCGCAAACGCCACCGGAACGGCCCCCGCCGCAGCCATGAGCACCGCTCCCAGGAGGTGCCACAGGGGCTGCGCCTCCTCCTGTAGCTCCATGCCGGTGATATCGGTCAGCTTGATAGGGGTCACCCGCTCCAGGCCGCCGGACCTCTGCCACACGATGAGCCTCTGATTAGTCAGGTCCACATGGCTGGCCGAGGACACATCCATACTGGCCACCAGCTCCTCCCCCTCCCGCAGGCGAAGTTGCTCTTGGAACGGGTTACCGCCAGCGCTCATCCGCTCACCCCTTCTCTGAGAAAGGCTACACGGCTCCGGCTATCTGATAGCCCTTGCCCTCGGTCTTGATGGCGGGTGCGATGACCATCTCCACCTTCTGCATGTCCCGGATGGTGAAAGCGCCGCACATACCCATGGCCGTCTTCAGGGCGCCCACCAGGTTCTGGCCGCCATCGGTAGCCCTGGTGGGTCCGAAGAGTATCTGCTCCAGGGAGCCGGTGGTGCCCACCCGGATGCGGGTGCCCCGGGGCAGGGCGGGGTGAGGGTTGGCCATCCCCCAGTGGTAGCCCCGGCCTGGGGCCTCCTGGGCCCGGGCCAGGGTGGAGCCCAGCATCACCGCATCCGCCCCGCAGGTCATCGCCTTGCACAGGTCGCCGCCGTTGCGGATGCCGCCATCGGTGATGAGGGCCACATAGCGGCCGGTCTCCTTGAAGTACTGCTCCCGGGCGGCGGCGCAGTCCACGGTGGCCGTCACCTGGGGCACGCCTACACCCGTTACCTCGCGGGTGGTGCAGGCCGCCCCCGGCCCCACCCCCACCATCAGGCCGTCTATGCCAGTGCGCATCAGCTCCAGGGCCGCCTGGTAGGTAACGCAGTTGCCCACCACGATGGGTATGTTCAGCGGCAGTGAATGGCGAAGCTCCGAGAACGCCAACCCTTTGTAGCTTTTGGAGATGTGGCGGGCCGTGGTCACCGTGGACTGCACCACTACGACATCGGCCCCGGCCTCGGCGGCCACTGCCGAGAGGCGCTTGGTGTTGGCCGGGGTCACGGCTACGGCGCACACACCACCCCCCTGCTTTATCTGCCGCACCCTCTCTGCCACCAGGGGCTCTTTGATGGGCTCGCTGTACACCTTCTGCAGCAGCTCGGTGACCTCGGCCGGGGGCACCTCTATTACCTGCTGTAGTATCTCCTCCGGGTCTGCATAGCGGACCTGTACCCCTTCCAGGTTGAGCACGGCCAGGCCCCCCATCTGGCTGAAGAGCACGGCGAAGCCGGGGTCCACCACGGCATCCATAGCGGCGGCCATGACGGGAATGGTGAAAGTAACGGGGCCTAACTGGAAGAAAATGTTGGTCTGGTCCGGGTTGATGGTAACAGCCCCGGGCACTATGGCCACCTCATCGAAACCGTAGGCGCGCTTTAGCTGTTTGAACTGGGGCTCAATGCGGGCCATTTACCACATTATAGCAAAAGCAATGGGGAAGTCAACGGGACGAGGACTTTTGGTTATTCACGCCCACCCGCCCCCACACCTCCGGGGGGTCTGGGGGAGGCGGAGTCCTCCAGATATGATGCGCTGCGGCTTTACGCTAATTAACCTTGCCATTGGAGGCGGCCCTGAACCTGGCAACCAGCCGCTGCCGGGAGTGGGCTCAATCTGGACAGCCGCGCCCCCCAGTGATACAGTACAAAACTGCTCAGACGGACTGCCCGAAGGAGACGGCCAGGGATTGGAAATTAGTACTCACTGCCTTCGTCACATTGTTTCTGGCTGAACTTGGGGACAAGACACAGCTTGCCGCGCTGACCCTGACGGCCAATACCGGTAAGCCTCTCCCCGTCTTCCTCGGGGCAACCACAGCGCTGGTGTTCATTACTCTTTTAGCTGTAGTCCTCGGTGAGGCAGCGACCAGGGTAATGCCCATGAGCTATCTTCACAAAGGTGCAGGCGGGTTGTTCGTACTGATAGGGGTGTTGATGTTTTGGGGCAAGATATAAGCCAGGCTGCGGCATTGGCCCGCCGCACCATATCCGGGGGGCGGCTCTCCCTGGGGGGCGAGCAACACAGCTATATTGTGGCTGAGTGGGACAGGGCTATGCCACGCCGTAGGCGTCCAGCACCGGGACCTGGGGGGTCAGGTGCTGGGCGTAGCTGTAGGCCCCGGCAATTAGCTGGTCCTTCACCCGGCTGATGTCCTTCCCCTCATGGATGATGGCATGGTACACTCCCGCTCCCCGCAGGTCGCCCACCTGCAGCAGCCCCACCAGCCGCTCCCCTTTAAACACCAGCTTACGGTAGCTACCTGGGCTCTGGTGAGTGTGGGCCTCGTAGCCATCGGTGGGGTTAATCTCTCCCACCAGGATCAGAGGCAAGCCAGCCACTTCTATAGCATTGATGATGTTGAAGGCACCGGGGAAGTCCACCTGGCCACCGGCCATGTTGGCCCCGGCGGTGTGGCCCATGTTTACGGCGTTGGTCCAGGTACCACTGACCATGGTCTCTCCGGTGGCGATATCCGTAGTCTCCACTACATCCCCGGCGGCGTAGACTCCGGGGGCACTGGTCTGCAGGCGGTTGTCCACCTTCACTCCATCGCCTACTGCCAGGCCAGCAGCCGAGGCCAGTGCGGCATTGGCCTGTACACCCGCCCCCACCACCACCAGGTCTCCTTCCAGGCTTTTACCACCGCTGGTGAGCACCGACTTCACCTTGCCCCTCTCCCGAACTAGCCCCTGGATGCTCTCCTCCAAAACCATAGGGATGCCCTGTGCGGACACCGCCTGCTGCACCATGGCGGCAGCGGGGTCGTTTACCAGTATGCCGACTATGCGCCGGCGCACTAACAGTGTCACATCAAGCCCCAGTGCACGAAGGGCCAGGGCGGCCTTGACACCGATACGGCCACCACCCACCACCACCGCCCGTTTTGCGTCCCGCGCCGCCTGGCGTATTGCCTGAGCGTCAGCCAGCTTGTGTAATACAAAAACCCCCTCCCCTTGTAGGTCTGCTACGGGAGGGATGATGGGGGTGGCCCCGGTGGCCAGCAGCAGCCGGTCGTATACCATCTCCTCCCCGTTGCTCAGGGTAACTCTCTGGCGGGAGGTATCAATGCTGGTTACCGGCCTGTCCAGGTGCCGTGTCACCCTGGGGGCGGTGTGGAGGTCATCCCGGAGAAGGACATCCTGGGACAGCTTGTCCTCTATAAGCATGGGAAGCAGGGGACGGTAGTATGAAGGGGTGGCCTCCTCAGAGAGGATGACAATCTCCCCGGCGGCGTCGCGGCGTCGTATGGCCTCGGCGGCGGCGTGGCCGGCGGGGCCATCGCCGATTATTACATATCTCATGGGGCCCTCCCTCATTTGTGGCAGTGGGCTGCTGGGCGGTGGCGAAGAGTGCTGGGGGCCGCCCGTCCTCAGGACACGACGGAGCCAGCGCATAGCGTCACCTCTGCCCCGCAGTGATGCTGCCTACCACCGAGGCACGCTGCTGCTTCTCCCACTCCTCTGGCTCGGCATACACCAGGGCCTTGGTGGGGCAGGAGGCCACACACTGTGGTCCGGCGGGGTTATCGTGGCAGCGGTCGCACTTGGCGGCGATTAGCTTGCCCGCCCGCTGCATGCGACCCACCACGCCGAAGGGGCAGGTCATGAGGCATGTCCAGCAGCCGATGCATTTATCGTTGTTGCGCAACACCAGCCCGGTATCCGGCTCCCGGTATATGGCGCCGGATATGCAGGCATTGAGGCAGGCGGCGTCCTCGCACATGCGGCACAGCAGCGGCAC
>JAZGBK010000160.1:0-3259 GCA_036476365.1 Dehalococcoidia bacterium | reverse complement strand
GGATGATGTTTCTGGTAACCGGGTCATAGGTTATCTTGGAGAAGTGCTCCGGGTCGGGCACCTGTTTCAGGCATACCACCAGCTCCATGTTTTAGCGGGCGATTTCCCGGCCCAGGCTCATGCGCATTATCTCCTGGGTGCCCCCGGCGGGGAGTAGGGTGAGGGCATCGGTGAGGCGGTTCACCACTTTGTAGTCGTGGATGGTGCCGTAGCCGCCCATCATCTGGCACACCCCCAGGGTGACCTTCTTGGCGGTCTCGGCGGCGAAGAGCTTGGCCCGGGCGCTGTCCCGGGCTACCTCACGGCTGGACTTCCCCTGGTCCAGCAGCCAGCCCAGGTAATAGACCAGCCAGCGGGAGGCCTCAATCTCGGTCTCCATGTCGGCCAGGGCGAACTGGAGGGCCTGGAGGTTGATAATGGGGGCGCCATACATCTTACGCTCTTTGGTGAAGCGGACGGCCTCCTCAAAAGCCCCCCGGGCTAGTCCCAGGGCCACGCTGGCCACCCCGGGGCGGGCTACCAGGGTGACAGCGCCCAGGGCGGCGGATAATCCCTGGCCCTCCTCCCCCAGCCGGTTGGCGGCGGGCACTTTGACGCCGTTGAACACCAGCTCATCCACGGGGATGGTCTTCACCCCGGCCACATTCTCACGGTGGCCCGCCTCAAAGCCGGGGGTGCCCTTCTCCACCACGAAGGCGCTGTGCTTGTCTCCGGTGCGGGCGGCCAGGCAGCAGTAGTCGGCCACGCTGCCCATGGTGATGAACACCTTACGGCCGTTGATAACATAGCCCCCCTCGGCGGCTTCGGCGGTGGTTTGCATGTCGGCCGGGTTGGAGCCGCCGCTGGCCTCGGTGACGGCGAAGCAGGCTATCTTCTCCCCCTTGCATAGCGGGGGGAGGAGCTTCTGCTTCAGGTCGTCGCCGCCGAAGTTGAGAATCAGGTACATGCCGGGGTCGCCCCCCTCGAAGAAGAAGCCCAGCGGGGGATATACCCGGCTCATCTCCTCAATCACCAGGGTGCGGGCCAGGTAGCCCATGCCTGGGCCGCCGTACTGCTTGGGGATGAACATGCCGATAAGGCCCTGCTGCCCGATGCGCTTCACCAGGTCGGCGGGGAACTGGCCGCTCTCGTCCAGGGCGGTGGTGTGGGGGGCCACCTCTGTCTCGGCGAAGTTGCGCACCATGTCCCTCAACATCTCGTGCTCGCGGCTCAGTTGGAAGTCCATATCTGCACCCCCGTCAAATTTTCCACCATTATACCAGAATATACCGGGCTGGAAGCCCCGGTTGCCCTCGGGCGGCCCCCCTGCTACACTACGGGCATGTATTTCACCACACCACAGGAGTTTACGCACAGGGAGCTGGCCCCAGGGGTAAAGACCAGGCTGGCCTTCGGGGAGAAGCTCAACATCTCGGTGGTGGAGCTGGAGCCACATTCAGTAGTGCCCCGTCACCATCATCCCCATGAGCAGATGGGCTTCGTGGCCAGCGGCGAGGTGGAGATGGGCATCGGTGGAGAGGCACGGGTGCTGAGGAAGGGGGATGCTTACCTGGTGCCCTCGGATGTGGAGCACAGCGCCCGCACCTTTGCTGCTACCGCCGTGGTGGTGGATATCTTCAGCCCGCCCCGGGAGGACTACAGGTAGTTCTCAGTCCCCCACGAACTCCACCAGCTCCCCCCGCCGAAAGCCCATCTGGCTGAGGAAGTCCTGGAGCCGGGTATCCCCTTCCCGGATGATGGCCCGGGGCTTGATGCCCTTGGTGCGGCACCCTTGCATAAAGGCCTCAATGAGGCGGCGGCCGATGCCCCGGCTCTGGTAGTCCGGGTCCACCCCCACGATGTCTATCCAACCGCTGAGGGGTAGGGCGTACTCCGCCCCCCGGATATCGCCCAGTATGAAGCCCACCACCCCGTCGTCGGTCTCGGCTACATAGGACAGGGGAGGGTAGTAGGTGCGAAAGTGGCTGCTGACCCGCTGCGGCCAGCTGGGGGTGCGGTCCCGGCCGACGACCTTCTGGTCAATCGCCAGGATGGCGGGGATGTCCTCCTCCTGCATGCGGCGTACCCCTATTTCTGCGGCCACGGGTCCCTCCCGGCTGGTAGGTTGCGGCCAGTATAACATGCCGGATGTGTGGCCTCAAACATTGACCCGGCGCAAGGGCAGAGATAGAATAGCAGCAACCCCATGTGAGGAGGCACTATTTGGCTTCTGTGCCGGCCGTCCTGCGCCGGGAGGAAAAGCTGCTGGTGGGCTATGCTGCGGTGGCCCACGGCTTTGTCCATGTGTTGGAGCTGACTTACGCTGCCATCCTGCCCTTCCTGCTCCTGGAGTTTGGCGAGGGGCTTTTCGTGCTGGGAGTGGTGGCTACCTTCTTCGGCCTGGCGTTCGGGCTGGGTGCCCTGCCGGCGGGGGTGCTGGCCGACCGCATCGGCTCCAAGAGGCTGGTGGAAATCTGCCTGCTGGGGGGGGCGGCGGCCTCAGTAGGGGTAGCCCTATCCCCCAACATATACTTCCTGGCCGCTTCCCTCTCCGTACTGGGCCTGGTGCTGGGGCTGTACCACCCCGCCGGTAATTCCCTCATATCCAGAGGGGTGCGGCAGAGGGCCGTGGGCCGGGGGATGGCCGCTCACGGCATCGGCGGCAGCCTGGGCACGGCCAGCGCTCCCATTCTGGCCGCCGGGGTGGCCGCCCTCTTTGACTGGCGAGTGGCCTATCTGGTGCCCGCCGCCCTGTCGGTGTTGGCGGCGGTAGCTATTCTGAGGACATCGGCCATGACACCGTCCATGGACAAAGCCCCGGAACCAGCCCCGGCGGCTTCGGCCAACCCCGGCCACATCCTGCTGCTCCCGCTTATCGTGGTATTTGCGGTGTTTACCATCAATGGCTTCATCTACCGGGGTATGATTACCTTCCTGCCCCTGCACCTCAAAGAGAATGTCAACTTTGCCATAGGCGGCATAGATGCGGTGGCTCTGGCGGGCGGGTTTACCACCTTCGCCCTGCTGGCGGGCATCCCGGGGCAATGGCTGGGGGGCACCCTGGGGGACCGGATACACCGGGAGGTGGTGCTGTTGGCCCAGGCCCTGGCGATGGCCTCTATCCTGCTCCTGATGGGCGTGGTCAGCGGCCTGCCCCTGGTAGCAGTGGGGGCAATGATGGGCGTGTCCTATTTTATGGCGCAGCCCCTCACCACCGGCCTCATCGCCGACTACACACCCCGCCACCTTCAGGGGCGCATGTTCGGCATCGGCTTTTTCC
>JAZGBK010000016.1:0-3718 GCA_036476365.1 Dehalococcoidia bacterium | reverse complement strand
GACAGGGCGGAGGCCACGAGGCCCGGGGGCCGTAGAGGGCGATCCCAAGCCTCTGGGCTAACGCCGGGCATGTACGGGGGTCACTCTTTAGGGTGGGGCACAAAGACCGGGGAGCCAGTCCCTCTATGAAACGTTGAGCCAGGCGTGTTCGTTTGTTATCCAGAAGGTTTAACGCTCCGCCCTGTGCCCCGCTTATCGTGACCGTCTGGCTCAGCATATCCTTGAGAGCCCTGCTGGGCTCTACCGCCGCCTCCCATACGCCGTGAGAGGAGGCGCGAAGCATATCCTGGAGTCGTAGAAGGTACGCCTCTACCATCAATCCAAGAGGCGTGTTGATATACGAGAGGAGGTCAAACGCCCGCGAGAGGTCCGCGCGCGGGGAGCGGAAAGCGACACCCACCGATCCCGCCACCCCCCAGGAGGAACGAAGGGGAACGCCAACGTAGCAGTGAAAGCCCATCTCCTTCACACGTGAACGGAGAAAACGCGAGTCTCCGGTGAGTCCATCTGTGAGGATGGGGTGCTGAGTAGCCAGTATGAGCCCTGGGTAGCCCTCCAGAGGCCTGAAGCGCACCTTCTGGAAGAAGGCGCTCCGGAAACTGCCATGGTGCCATGTTAGAGACATCCCCGGGGAATCGGGCTCTGCCAGAAATACCTCAGCCCAGTCTGCTCCTGTTATATCCCTCAGGTGGCCAACGCTGCTAGCGATGCTTTCGGGGAGCGAGATAGGCGAGAGGGAGGTGGCCAGCGTGGTCACCGCGGCCAGATCATGCGCTAGAGAGCGGTTCTCGTCGTGAGCGCTTTGCAGGCGGCCGAGTGCTCCACCAGGAGTAGCAGGAAGCGCAACAAGCTCACAAAGCAATCGAGAAGGAGGGCCTCGCATCCCCCGCACGCGCAAATAGCAGCGCCCAACTATGTGACCTCGCCGGAGCGTTTTCATAGCGGGACACGTAGGGCCACACACCGGGCGACCGAATGCGTCCTCACCTCTCAGCACTGCGTAGCAGGGTTGGCCCAGTGCTTGGTCCGCAGGCACACCAAACATGGCGGCGGCGCCGTGGTCCCACTCCACGATGAGCTGGCCGCCGTCGACGGCAAAACGCCCCTCCATGGGTGCCTGGGTCACCCCGCTTCCTGTTTGTCCCCTACTTCACTCATGTCCTACCTACTGAGCCACTCTATCCACATTATGCCTTCCCAGCCCCATAACCGCAACCCCCAACCGCACTGACTTTGGAAGCCGTATGGAAGCGCTTTCTTTAAAGTCCGGAGAGCAGGACAAAGGCTCAGGCAACTGTCCCCAAAGGCTCGCCTGTATACGAACCAAGCCCCAACGATTCAACAGTAGCGTTCCGTTGAGCCAACAATCCACCATATTGTTGGAATGCGGGATGTCTTCATGACTTGAACCTTTACACCCTATCTAGGAGTGTGTGTGAGTAATGCCTTCGCCCTATCTGGCACTGACCAGTTTTTGGCCTCTCTTAGCTTTGGCCAATCGATTACTCGCACAGGCTCCTTGGAGCTGTCTGAGCCTGGACACCAGGTCAGGCCGGAGAAAGTTCGAGTAGTGTCCACAGAGGCCCGCCTGCCACGACTCGAACCCGGCTCTCATCGATGTAGGGCGAAGGTCTTCTGGAAAGTCCGAATCAGAGTTTTACCTTTCGTCAACAATGGTGGAGCTGAGGGGATTCGAACCCCTTACCTCCTCAATGCCATTGAGGCGCTCTCCCAATTGAGCTACAGCCCCACCTGCCCCCATAGTGTAGCAGAACGGGCATTGCCGGAGCAAGACAGGGGAGTGAGGTCATTTAGCAGCCATTCTTCTTCCCACCCACCTGCCCGAGGACTATATCTGGGGGGGTAGCGATGTAGGAGCGTAGCTTGCTGCGCCCCTGGACTTATCTACCGGGTGGGAGGCCGGGAAAGAATCGGGGGGGCTTAGGATAGGCGGCGCAGCACCGCTACCACCTTACCCTGTACCTCTACATTCTGTGGCGAGACCCACAGGGGGACCAGGTTGCTGTTAGCCGGCTGGAGCCGGATGCGCCTTTTCTCCTTGTATAGGCGCTTGAGGGTTACCTCTTTTTCCGCCTTGAGCCACACCGCCACCATCTCCCCGTTGTGAGCGCTCCTGGTCGGAGCGAGCAGGACGATGTCCCCATCGTCAATAAGGGCGTCTATCATGGAGGTGCCCTTCACCCGGAGGGCGTACACCTCCGGGGCACGCCCCGCCAGCTCTGCGGGCACCTCCACCGTCTCCAGGGGTGGGGACTGCCAGGTATCGGCATCGGGCACCGGGATGGGGGAGCCGGCGGCGATGGTGCCCAGCAGGGGCACCCGGACCACCCCCCGCCCACGGCCCGGCAGCTCTATCCCCCGGGAGATGTCGGGGCGGCGGCGCAGGTGCCCCTCCCGCTCCAGGATGCGCAGGTTATAGTCGGCCACCGAGGTGGAGGACAGGCCGCACCCCTTCACGATGTCCCGCACCGTGGGCGGTATCCCCTCCTCGTCAAGGTAGCGGGCGATGAACTCCCGGATCTGCAACTGCCGAGGGGAAAGCCTCCGGTCCATAGGCTGCCTCCTGTAGAACAACTGTTCACTTTAAGTATATCAGGCATCATGGCACTGTCAACCCCCAATGGGGCCGGTGGCAACGCCGTGGCACTTACCCATTCGGGGTGTTTGTGCCGCCGGGGGTCAGGAGACCTGACTGAGGAAATTGTGGTAGAGACGGAGCCCCACCTGGCCGCTCTTCTCGGGGTGGAACTGGGTAGCCACCAGGTTGTCCCGGATGATGACGCTGGGGAAGGTAACACCGTACTCCGTCTCCCCGGCCACCATCTCAGGCCCCCGGGGGGAAGCGTAGTAGCTGTGCACGAAGTAGAAGTAGGCGCCATCGGGAATGCCCTCGTAGATGGGGTGTGGCTGCCGCTGCCACACCCGGTTCCAGCCTATGTGAGGCACCTTGAGGCCAGCGGGCAGGCGCACCACCTCTCCGGGGAGGATATCCAGGCAGGGGCAGCCGCCGCCCTCCTGGGAGGTGGTGAACAGCACCTGGAGGCCGACACACAGCCCCAGAAAGGGACGCCCCTGGGCTACCACCCGGCGTATGGCCGCCCCCAGCCCAGATTGCTCCAGGCCTTCCACAGTGGCCCGGGCCGCCCCCACCCCGGGCAGCACCACCGCCCGGGCCTGCTCCACCTCCTGCGGGGAGGAGGTCACCCTGGCCTGATACCCCAGATAGGCGATGGCCTTGGCCACGCTCTTCAGGTTGCTGGCGCCGTAGTCAACGAGGGCTATCATTTCCGGCGTTGGCCTCCTCCTCATGTCGGGCCAGGGTGAACAGCAGGTCAGCCAGGCGGTTCAGGTAGGGCAGCACCTCGCTGCTGGCCAGCAGGCCCTGGTCCCGGACGCGCACCACCGCCCGCTCCGCCCGCCGGATGGTGGCCCGGGCCAAGTCCAGGGCGGCGGCGCTGGGGCAGCCCCCGGGCAGGATGAAGCGCTGAGGCATGTCCAGCCCCCCTTCCAGGGCCTCAATGTGCCCCTGGAGGCGCTGGGTCATCTCCGGGGTGAGGCGCTTCTTGAGGCGGGAGGCGTCCTGGGGGCGGGGCAGGGCCAGCTCGCCGCTGAGCACCACCAGCTCCTCCTGTATGAAGCGCAGTATACCGGCCACCTGGGAGGAAGAGAAACAGCAGGCCAGGCCCAGGGCGGAGGA
>JAZGBK010000159.1:0-2393 GCA_036476365.1 Dehalococcoidia bacterium | reverse complement strand
AAGTTATCGCTGCCGTCAACTACTAAGTCGTAGTCGGCGATGATGTCCATGATGTTGTCGGAGGTGAGGCGTTCCTCGTGCAGCACTACCTCCACATCGGGGTTTATCTCGCGGAGGGTCTCGGCGGCGGACACCGTCTTGCGGCGGCCGATATCACTCACGCCGTGCAGTATCTGGCGCTGTAGGTTGCTCAGGTCCACCCGGTCAAAGTCCGCGACGCCCAGCCGGCCCACGCCGGCGGCCGCCAGGTACATGGCCGCGGGAGAACCCAGCCCCCCAGCACCCACCAGCAGCATGCTGGACTCCAAGAGCTTCTTCTGGCCCTTGCCCCCCACCTGGGGCAGGATGATGTGCCGGCTGTACCTCTTTATCTGCTCTTCGGTGAACCGCTTGGTACTGATCATCCTGGCGTGAACCTCCCCCGCTGTATAGACCGGCAACAAAACGCTTTAGTTAATTAGTTTACTCAACAACTACCCTGGTGTCAAGGCCTGGCGAGGGGAAATGTTGACAAAACAGGCTCACTTTTTATAGAATCTGATTGTGGAGTCGGGCAGTCAGGAAAGGGTGGTAGTGACATGAAGGTATCCATGAAGGTGGACTACGGGGTGCGGGTGCTGGTGGACCTGGCCCAGCACTACGGGCAGGGGGTGATACCCGCCACCGAGATGGCCAGCCGCCAGGGCATCCCCGAGCCATACCTGGACCAGATACTGGCCTCCCTGAGACGGGCCGGGTTCGTATCCAGCAAACGGGGTCCCCAGGGGGGGCACATACTGGCCCGTACCCCATCTCAGGTGAACCTGGGCGAAGTCATCACCGCCCTGGAGGGCTCCTCCTCACCCCGCTGCATCACCCAGCCGGAAGACTGCGAGCGGGCCACCATATGCGTACAGCGAGAGGTGTGGCAGGCCATTGAGGAGAGTGTCCAGAAGCTGTTGAGCGCCACCACCCTGGGAGAGCTGGTGGAGCGCCAGGAGCGACGCACCGAAGCTGCCATGTACTACATTTGATGGTGTCCAGCAGTGTCCTGGACCTCATCGGCAACACCCCCCTGCTGAAACTGCGCATTGCTCCCCCTGGTTCAGCCACAGTGCTGGCCAAGCTGGAGGCCGCCAACCCCGGGGGCAGCGTCAAGGATAGGGTGGCCCTGGCCATAGTTGAGGACGCCGAGGCCCGGGGCAAGCTAAAGGCAGGCGGGGTGGTGGTGGAGGTGAGTGCCGGAAACACCGGTGTGGCCCTGGCCATGGTAGCCGCCGCCAAGGGATACCGGGCTATCCTGGTGATACCGGAGAACGCACCCCCGGAGCAGCGCCGCTTGCTTTCCTGGCTGGGGGCCGAGGTGGTGCTTACCCCCAGCAGCGAGGGCATGGCGGGAGCAGTGGGGGCCGCCAAACAGATGGTGAAACGCAACCGTAACTATTTCATGGCCCGCCAGTTTGAGAACCCGGCCAACCCCCAGGCCCACAGCACTACTACTGCTCAAGAGGTGCTGAAGGCCACCGGGGGACAGGTGGATGCCTTTGTATGCGGAGTAGGCACCGGCGGCACCCTCACCGGAGTAGGACGGGTGCTCAAGGAGCAGCGCCCTGGGGTGCCCGGAGTGAAAATAGTAGCCGTGGAGCCTGCCCGCTCCCCCCTGCTCAGCCAGGGCCGGGCTGGGCCTCATGGCATCCCCGGCCTGGGGCCGGACTTCGTGCCCCCTCTCCTGGACCGGGGACTCATAGACCAAGTGATAGCCGTCTCCGATGACGATGCCCATGATACCGCCTCCCGGCTGGCCCAGGAGGAGGGATTGCTGGTAGGCCTATCATCGGGGGCCAATGTGTTCGCCAGTCTCAAGGTGGCTGCCGGGATGGAGGAAGGCCAACAGGTGGTTACCATCCTCCCCGATGGCCCCGGCCCCTCTTTCCTCTCCATGTTGCTCCGGGAGCCCTAGACTTAGGAGGTTGTCCATGGCCGTAGAGGTGCGCATCCCATCTCTGTTGCGGAGCCTGGTGGGCGGGGTCAAGTCCATACAAGCTTCAGGGCAGACGGTGGGGCAGGCCCTGGACGATGTGGAGTCCCGCTACCCCGGCTTCAAGGAGCGGGTCATCGACCCCGGCGGCACCGTCAAGCAGTTCATCTCCATCTTCATCAACGGTGAAGATGTACGCTACCTGCAGGACCTGAATACCCCGGTGCAGGACGACGACCAGGTGTCCATCCTGCCCGCCGTGGCCGGGGGATAAGAGGGCCAGTGCGGTTTGCCAGCCTTTTCTGTTGCTCACGGGATATCCAGAGTAACCTACATCTGCGAGGATGGGTGAGCCAGTGCGGTTTGCCAGCATAATAGAGGCCATCGGCCATACCCCCCTGGTGGAGCTGCAGAGCTACAGCCCCCGGCCCGAAGT
>JAZGBK010000158.1:0-2792 GCA_036476365.1 Dehalococcoidia bacterium | reverse complement strand
TGGTGGACAAGGGGGTGAGCCAGCAGACGGCGGCGGGGATGATAGCGCTGCTGGCTCTCATCAACGCCCCCCTCAGGCTGACGATGGGCTGGCTGGGCGACCGTTGGGCCAAGCGGGGCCTGCTCATAGTCGCCTCACTGGTGGGCACCGTGGCCCTGGTGCTGCTAATGTTCTCAACTTCTATGGTGCACCTGTATATCTTCGTCGCCCTGTGGGCGGTAGCCTATAGCTGCAACCACCTGCACTGGTCCATGCTGGGGCAGTACTACGGGCGGAAGAACTTCGCCCTTATCCGTGGCCTGGCCGATATGGTCCGCGTCCTCATGGTGGTCAGCTCCCCGGTGTTTGCGGGCAGGGTTTACGATGTCACTGGCAGCTACCGTATAGCTCTGACGGTCTTTGCCGGGGCCTTTGTCCTGGCAGCCGTATTCTACTTCCTGGCCCGCCCCCCCCGGTTCAGGCCTGTCGCTCCCTCGGCCTAAACTCGGCGCTCAGACCCCTTGACAATCCCGTACCTGTGGCTTAAAATCGGCACAATATCCGGAATGGTATTCCGTATGTCTTAGGACACATTGAGGGAGGTGAGGTAATGAAAGGACGAAAGCTAAGTATTCTGGTGTCGCTAGGACTGGCCCTGGCGCTGCTGGTGAGTGCCTGTGGTGGGGAAGCCACCCCGGCACCGGCCCCAGCTCCGGCACCGACCGCGGCCCCGGCACCGACCGCGGCCCCGGCACCGACTGCGGCCCCGGCACCGACAGCAGCCCCGGCACCGGCAGCCACTCCCGCCCCGGTGCTCACCCCACCCCCGGCCCCAGCGCCAACTGTCTCCGCACTGCCGGGGAAGTACGGCGGTGTGATGGAGTACTGGAACCGCACCGACCCACCGGGGTTTGACCTCCATCGCACCACTTCGCATACCCCCTTCTTCTCCCACCCCGTGTTCAACACCCTGGTGCGCTTTGACCCCACCAAGAAGGGGTTTGACCCGGCCAACATCCAGCCCGACCTGGCCAAAAGCTGGGAGGTAAGCTCCGATGGGTTGACCTACACCTTCTTCTTGAACGAGGGTGTGAAGTGGCACGACGGCCAGCCCTTCACCTCCGCCGACGTGGTGTATAGCTTTGAGAAGATGCTGGACCCCGAGCGCAGCGTCCTGGCAGGCCGCTTCCCTGGCTTTGACCGGGTAGAGGCAGTGGGTGACCTCACGGTTAAAGTCCATATGAAGGCCCCCCAGGCCTCCCTCATCCCCCTTCTGGCCCAGGGCTATATGGTAATGGAGGCCAAGCACCTAGCCGACTCCGACCCCAAGAACCCCGACTTCCTGGTGGGCACGGGACCCTTCATGCTCAAGGAGTACGTGAGTGGGGTGAGCTACACCTATGAAAAGAACCCCAACTACTTCAAAGAGGGCCTGCCCTATCTGGATGGGCTGATAATCCACATCATCCGGGACCGCCCCGCCCAGCGGGCGGCCTTCGTGGCCGGCCGCCTCGACATGACCAGCCCTACCATCGGTATGCCCACCAAGTCCATCTTTGACCAGCACCAGGATGGAGCGCCCAGCGCCACTTACAGCATCCAGGACTTCCAGATGGTCCGCCTTTTCTGGTTTAACCTCAAGGGTAACAACCCGTGGAACGATGTGCGGGTGCGGCGGGCCATAAACCTGGTGCTGGACCGGGAGCAGATAGTCCTGGCCGGCGTGGGCGACCTGGACTGGGGCCGCATCGGCGGCGTGCTGCCGCCGGGCAACGCTTATGCCCTGCCTGCGGATGAGATGGCCAAAGTCCAGTGGTGGGACCGGCCCTACGAGGAGAGAGTGGCCGAGGCCCAGAGGCTTATGGCGGACGCGGGCCATGCCGAAGGCTTCGAGGTAAGGATGGTGGCCCGCACCCTCTCCATATACAAGCGGATTCTGACCCAGGCGGCGGACCTGCTGCGGCAGCACCTGAACATTGAGGCTACCCTGGAGCTCCCCGAGACCGCCCGTGCCCAGGAGCAGCGCAATGCCGGGGACTTCGACATCTACTTCGAGGTGATGTACGCCAACATCGGTGACCCCGATGAGATAATGGGCTACTGGGTGACCGGGGGCGCCGAGAACTGGACGGGGTACAGCAACACCAGGGTAGATGAGCTGTTTGAGCTGCAGTCCAAGGCCTCTACTGTGGCTGAGCGCCAGGAGTACACCTGGGAGATTGAGCAGATTCTCGCCGAGGATGCGCCGGCCATCCCCAGCTTCTTCATCAGGTACGGCATTGGCCTGTATCCCCAGGTAAAGAACTTTACGCCTATTGATGCCGCCTACGGCGGCGCCCTCCAGATGGAGCAGGTGTGGCTGGAGAGGTAGAGAGCGGCAGTTAAGCTGGAACGATAATAGGGGATGAGGCAATACCTTATCCGTCGGCTGCTCCTCATGGTGCCCACCATCTTCGGTGCAGTCACCCTCATCTTCTTTATCATGAACATCCTCCCCGGGGACATCGCCCTGATGATTCTCGGGGAGGAGACCGGCCAGGGTAGCCCGGAGCAGATAGCCCTCCTCCGGGAGCAGTTAGGGCTTAACCGGCCACTATACGAGCAGTACATCTCCTGGCTGTGGGGGATAGTCCGCCTAGACTTCGGCACCTCCCTGTGGACTGGGCAGCCCGTATTTAAGGAGATATGGGTTAGGCTGCCCATCACCCTGACCCTTATCTCCTTTTCTGTGCTCATCAGCATGGTGCTGGCCATCCCCATCGGCATCCTGGCCGCCCTGAAACAGGATAGCTGGGTGGACTACGGGCTACGGG